>NZ_JBKORJ010000050.1:0-6745 GCF_047314585.1 Shewanella sp. BJSY2023SW005 | reverse complement strand
TGCCTGGCAATCGCAGTTTTTGTATGAAGCACGCAGATTACTCATCTCAGAGAGTCTCATTTCCAAAAATCCGTCGTTATTTATCAGAGACTGACACCCTGCAACGTGCTCCTCGCGGCTCAGAAAGTGTTTAGGGTGTCCTGCATGTTTGTTGGAAAGTGTTTAGGATGTCCTGTATATTGCTGGGCCCAAAGGGGAAGTGCTTTATAAATGCAGTGATAGAAGGGGAGAATCAAGACTTACTTGAGTATATCTTGGCCTCGGTATTGTATCCTTTCCTTTTCAAAGGCTCCATTCAAGCCTAAATAACTGTTCCAAACAGTAGAATACTGCACCGATATCGTCTCCAAATGGTAACTTGACGCAGTTAGAACACCAAGCCTGATGAGCTGGGCTTCAGGAGCGCATATCCGGAAACTCTTGCGCCACAAGGGTTCAGCAATATGTAGCACAAATAGGATCAGTTATTTAGACAAGGAGCCAATAATCTACCAAGAATTATGGGGGTCTTCATTTTGCGTCCTTTTCATTTTACGCCCAAATTATACTCAGAATCGATTGATGGAGAAAATAGTGATAAAACAAAAACATGTGGGCTCGTTGACAGTCATACTTGGATTATGGTTACTGGTAGTAGGGCAAGTATTGGCGTTGTCTCCCGAAGAGAAAGCGACAGCAATTATCCAAGCTTCGCCTGCAGCACAAAATATTCAAAGAGGTTTTAAGTCTGAATATGGCTCGCTATATTTTTTTGTTGAAGGACTCACAGGGAAAATCGGCCCGCTACCTTCGGAGCAGCATGAAAGACGTAATGACGCCTTTATTCCTGCAATAATAGGAAGTAATGAATTTTTTGGTGGAACTGGCTCGCTGTCCCGTATTGCTGTGCTTCTTGATCAACAAGGAAAAGCTATAAATGTTGTCGTTGAGGGTAACACCAAATTAACAACTGAATTTATAAAGGCTGTTGCCAACACTCGGTATATGCTTCTGTGGGGAGTGCAGTTTTTAGACGGTACGCTTGATTTAAGTCAGTTTGGTAATCTAGAGAGACTTGCAATTATAGCTGTAGACACGACAAAACATATAGTTCTACCAGAAGCTGGAAATTTAGCTAAGTTAAGGATTGATCAAGCTAATCTGGAGAGTGTTTTGAATGTTGAAAAGCAAACTCGTCTTAATGTGTTAATTAGCTCCGTAGTAAATTTTGATGGATTCGATATTGTTGACGGAAGTCAGTCTCTAAAGTACTTGTCAATAGATTTGTCAGGATCTGAACTTGATATCGGTTCCTTAATGAATTTGGAGAGCGCTAGGTTAACTATGCCAGAATACAAAAATATCCCCACTATTAATAAGTTGGAACATTTGCGTGAGCTAAGTATACGTAGAATGAATGATCCGAAAGTTAAAGACGTGATTCTGCCTAAAAACTTAGAAGAAATTTGGATGTTTGACATAAAAAAAGGTAGTTTACCTAAAATCAGTCACCTCCCTAAGTTAAAAAGTGTTTCTTTTCGTTCTGTTGAAGATAACATATTGGAAAATATGGATAACTTACCAAACCTGAAAGAATTATTTGGCGCAGGTGTTGAGCTACCTACATTAGATGGTATTGAAAAACTACCCAGCCTTGTCACTGTGAACTTAAATAATAATGAGACTATTGATATTTCGTCAGTAGCATCACTGTCTAAATTAGAAGGCTTATTTGTTAGTGAAAACGTTCTGGATAATGTCAATGTGATTGCTGAGATGCCCTGGCTAAAAGACATCGATGTTTCATATAATCGCTTACGGGCTCTACCTAAATTGAAGTTAGAAAGCAAGCTTAAGAGCATCGATTTTTCTGACAATCCTATTGAAGCCATTTCTCCAGAGGTATTAGCGTCTTACTCTTCTGTGCGAAAAAGTGCTTACAATACTCCTTTTTATCAGAGCCTAACCCACGAGCAAAGACGAGCATTCTAAGTTTAGGAGTTAGTGATGAAACGCAATCACCCAATAATGAGGACGTGTGTGATTATATGTGTGGTATGTAATCTACCACCGTTGCTTTATCGGATGTATATCGAGTTATCGGATGGGGTCAATAGCTTGCTTGATTATGTGTTTATTATTGGTTTGGCCACAATGTTACACATTATTATCGTTGGCCTTTTGAGGAAAGGTAATTAACAAAAATAAGTAGTAAAAAACTGCCTTCTGACGGTTTTTTATTACTTGCTCAGTGGTGGTTAGCTGGTACCAGTGTATCTATATTGCTTGACTTGACATGGTAAGTGCTTTATCTCATTTCATTTATTGGAGAATGAATGAGTAAACATTGAGGTCATATCTGTTGCTCAATTGTTGAATACTGACTTATTTGCGCCAGCAGAACCCAGCGAGCAAGAATTTCACCTGTGTAGAATATGGAATCACCCGAGATTTCGTATCCTCAATTATACTCAGAATCGATTGATGGAGAAAAATAGTGATAAAACAAAAACATGTGGTCTCGTTGACAGTCATACTTGGATTATGGTTACTGGTGGTAGGGCAAGTATTGGCGTTGTCTCCTGAAGAGAAAGCGGCAGCGATTATCCAAGCTTCGCCTGTAGCACAAAATATTCAGAGAAGTTTTAAGTCTGAATATGGCGCGCTATATTTTTTTGTTGAAGGACTTACAGGAGAATTCGGCCCGCTACCTTCGGAGCAGCATGAAAGACATAATGACGCTTTTACTCCTGCAATAATAGGAAGTAATGAATTTTTTGGCGGGACTGGCTCGCTGTCCCGTATCGCTGTGCTTCTTGATCAACAAGGAAAAGCTATAAATGTTGTCGTTGAGAGTAACACCAAATTACCAATTGAATTTATAAAGGCTGTTGCCAACACTCGGTATATGCTTCTGTGGGGAGTGCAATTTTTAGACGGTACACTTGATTTAAGTCAGTTTGGTAATCTAGAGAGACTTGCAATCATAGCTGTTGGCACGACAAAACATATAGTTCTACCAGAAGCTGGAAATTTAGCTAAGTTAAGGATTGAACAAGCTAATCTGGAGAGTATTTTGAATATTGAAAAGCAAACTCATCTTAACGTGTTAATTAGCTCCGTAGTAAATTTTAATGGATTCGATATTGTTGATGGAAGTCAGTCGCTAAAGTACTTGTCAATAGATTTATCAGGATCTGACCTTGATATCGGTTCCTTAATGAATTTGGAGCGAGCTGTGTTAACTATGCCGGAATATAAGAATATCTCCACTATTAATAAGTTGGAACATTTGCGTGAACTAAGTATACATGGAATGGATAGTCCGAAAGTTAAAGACGTGATTTTCCCTAAAAACTTAGAAAAGATTTGGATGTTTAACATAAAAAAAGGTAGTTTGCCTAAAATTAGTAATCTGCCTAAGTTAAAACGTATTGCTTTTCGTTCTATCGAAGATAATGTTCTGGAAAATGTGACTGATTTACCAAACTTAAAAGAGATATTTGGTGCAACTAGTAATCTACCTACATTAGATGGTATTGATAAATTACCCAGTCTTGTAAAAGTAGATTTTAGAAATAATGGGACTGTTGATATTTCGGCGGTGGCATCACTGTCTAATTTGGAAGGCTTATTTGTTAGTGAAAACGACTTGGATAATATCAGTGTGATTGCTGAGATGCCCTGGCTAAAAGCAGTCGATGTTTCATTCAATCGTTTAATGTCTTTGCCAAAATTGAAGCCTGGGAATAACCTTAGGAGAATTGATTTTTCTTATAACCCTATTGAAGCTATTTCTCCAGAAGTATTAGCGTCTTATTCTTCTGTGCGAAAAAGAGCTTACAATACTCCTTTTTATCAGAGCCTAACCCACGAGCAAAGACGAGCATTCTAAGTTTAGGAGTTAGTGATGAAACGCAATCACCCAATAATGAGGGCGTGTGTGATTATATGTGTGGTATGTAATCTACAGCCACTGCTTTAGTAGGGCACAGGAACAATATAGCCAGGAACAATGGAAACACCCGATATAAGCCGGGTGAAGGCGCTAGTTGCCAGTGTTACTGAAGGATAGAGGTTTCCACTGGATGAAGATCCTCTTTCAATCCCGTTAGGGCTTCTCTGCTATTGAAGTGGGTACAAAGTCGAATTCCCAAGCACAATGAAGATCGAATAGGGTTTGATGGGAGAGCATGGAGCCTCGGGGATTCAGCTAAATAGCTTCTGGCAATGGGGCAGCCCCTTGCCTTCGTCGTTGTTGGAGGTGGTTGTAACTCTGGTTTTATAGAGCATTGTCACAGCTGCAAGGGGACCAAGAAGCCCTGATATAGGTGAAGTCGCAACCCATTGTTGGTGGGAATATTAGACGGTTCAAAAGGATAAGTCGTCCTGCTGGCTGCCGTGTGGCCGCGTTTGTCATGGTGGATAATGTTTCCGCTATTATCGACCAGTTGCAAATAGTCCTTAATACCTAAGAAACCATTGAAACCTAGACAAGGAGTCAACAATCTGTCGAGAATTATGAGGCTGGATTTTGGTGATTGTCTTGGTTTTGTTTTTGGGTTTTGTTACTGTCCCGGGCTCATTGTTGAGCCACTAGAATCCGTGGACTACTGAAATTGCATTCGCCAGATATTTAAGGGAATAGAAATGAGCGTTTCGATGTATCGCAATATGATTTGGTTGGTCGTAGAAAGCCGCGACCTGGATGGAATAGTTGAACACCTGAAGGGGGAAGCGGATATCAAGTCCATCAGTGATTTGGGGGCTGCTGACGATCTGAAGTTTATCTGGAAAACTTCACACCTGGCTGTCGCGGATCTCGATGGGCTTATCTACCTTGGCGGTTGGGGCTTGCCGTTCCGGCAGTATGGCCTCAGGGACAGTATGGAGATGCTGGATGAATGCCTACGCAACCTTTCAGAATTCGCCGCTAGGTTAAGCCAGAAATTTGGGAAAACCTATGGCTTTGGCGACCATCAGGGCGGTATATACAATTTTTGGTTTATGGCGGAAGACGGTCAGGTAACAAGAAAATACGCCGTGTATCATGATGGGCAGCATGAATATGACCAAAGCCACATCTCGGCGGGTGAACCCACAGAGGCTGAGGTTCAAGCGGCCAAGCGTTGCCATATTAACGGTTTGTCTACAGGGGGAGGTTATCCGGATGAGGTGAGCGTTCGGGAAATTGCTACCAACTGGGTTCTTGATCCCCAGCAGTTTTCGCAACGCCTGATCAGAGCCAAGCTGATTGAGTGGAGCCTGAGAAAACCCGGGACATAAGAACTGGAAATACAGCTGAAAGGGGGCAGAGCGATTTACTTTTGCCGGTAAAGTGTCCAGAACTACTATAATTTGGTTGTCAACGCTATTGGAACATGAATGCCGGCAATGAGAGATTATTTTTTATTTCGTTCATAGTAATGATTTTAAAGAAAAACTGAAAAGACTACTTGTGTAAATTCGAAATAATTCCAAAGAGAAGGCAGATGAACCCATACAACGAGCAGTATTATATTCTTTCCCTGAACCACGATGAGGAAACCCTATACCTTAGCCCCAGGGCGGGATTCCACTTTGCTTATATCTTAACCAAATAACAACTCTGAGCGAAATGTAGGACTCCAACCAGCACGGCGGCGCTTACCTGCCAGACTGTCTTTTTTGCCTTGGTGCTGCCTTATCGCACTCAGAGCCGCTCGGTTAAATAGGGCGAGATGCTTTGCGCCATCAGGATCCGTTACCTTCAGCGCATCTTCGCGGAAGACCACATCCAGCACCCAATGGAGCTGATTTTCTACCCCCCAATGCTCTCGAATAGTCCTCGCGGCCTCTTCGGCATTGAGCGGTAAGGAACTGACATACCAGCGTGAAGAACATGATGTTATTCCATCGACTGTCCGTTCACTGGCAACTTCGATAAATGAGGTGATGTGCGGCCACTTTTTCTTAAGTTCCGCTGATAATTCTGCTTCTATCTGCATGACTGTTCGGCGCTCCCTGCGGCCATGACCCATGTTGAACTGCTCAAATATAGCCAGTTCTGGCTGCTCATACGCTTTACTGAAGCTGGTTTTGACTGCTTCAAATAATCCCGGCTGGTTCGACTTGAGCTGAATAATGAAATCACCGTTCCCCTGTTTAATTTTGTTCATGGTAGACACCTGACAATGCAGTGCATCCAGCGTCAGAACGGCATTATCCAGTGCCATAGCATCAATCATGTTGCGGGCGACTTCAGCTTCTTTCCCTTTAGAATGTGAACTGTCTTGGTAAAGTGTAATGCCGTTGCCGACATCAAATGCGCTGACAACATGGAGTGCATTCTTAGCATCCTCACTCCACGCCCCGCGCAGGGTTTTTCCATCCAGCGCGATAACGGTTTTCCCTTCCGTTTGCCGTTGCTCATTGATCCAGCCAAATATGGCTTGAAGGAGCAGTTCGCTGTCCAATGCTTTGATTATATTACTGATACAATGCCTTTTAGGGATGCCATTTTCAAATTTTCGGTACAGACGGAGCCAATCTAGCTGTTCTTCTCCGAATTCCTGAATGGACTTCCACCCAGTCGCACCGCTGAGGATAGCACTGAGTGTCAGGAACACCACATCCACTAAATTATGCTTTAGATTGATGTCCTTACGGGGATCGGTAATCTGTTCTAGTTGTTTCAAAAGGGTCATGGTCATCTGTGGATTAAGGGCAAGGCAGATCAGATCATGACCAACCGTAAAAGTTCAATTTAAAGTGGGATCCCGCCCTG
>NZ_JBKORJ010000049.1:0-75829 GCF_047314585.1 Shewanella sp. BJSY2023SW005 | reverse complement strand
GATGAGTATCCGCATCGGCCACCACGGTGGCGTAACGATGGCCTTTGAACAGGGCAAACTCGTCCATGACCAGGCGTTTGACACGACTCCAATCAGGCTCTGTGACCTCCCTTGCCAGCCGACGTTTGTCGATAGTCTTGATGGTATGCCAGTGCAGGCCAAGGAGTTGCGAGATATGTTTAATCGGCAAGAGCTTGAGTAGCGCCTCGACATGCTCAATGAGCAATGTGGTCTGGCGAGCATAGGGCTTTAACCAGCTGATATGCTCCCGAACGATACCGCAATCAGGGCAAAGAATACGGCGGACGGGTAGCCGTAACTGAACCTGAAACGCCAGTATGGTTCGTTCCGATACGCTGCGAAGTGAAGCGTCGTGAACAGCCTTAGCCGGTTTGCCGCAAGCACAGTGGCCGTTATCAATCGGTTTTAGGTGGATGATGAGGGTTTGTTGATTTTGCTCGGTATGGACGGCTTCAAAGCCTTCCCAGAGCGCAATGGGGAAGGTAATATTCGACATTGAGAACGGTTGGGGTTGGTCATTGTTTTTGTTTGGCGACTAAACAATAACTCTCCAACCGTTTTCATTTCCAGTCCACGCTAATCTGCGATGAACCATAAAAAAGCCCCTTGCGGGGCTTTTCACTGACATCACATTAGAGCGAAACGTTGTGGATCCGCGCTTTCTCTTTTATGTATGACAGATAGCTGGTGGCGCTACGTGCAGTCTTGGAATCCTTGGAGGCCAATTCGGCACGGCGGTAAGCCGACTTATAGTCTTTCAGGTTCAAGTAGGCCAGTGCCAGCTCAAACTGAGCTTCGCCTGGGTTTTGCAATCCGGCATCCAGTGCTTGCTTGAATACCGGAATCGCTTCCTTGAACTGCTGATCCAAGGCCAGCAGACGGCCTTGTTTCAGGTACAGCTTGCCATCGTTACCGGCAGCAGCTGCTTGACCATAATAGGCCGCAGCCTTCTTCAGCTCCTTGGCGTTGTGGAAGAAACCGGCCAACATAGACAGGTTTTTCTCATTCTTTTCGATAAGCCCTTGTTTCATGTGCTTCTCGAAAATCACAGCGCCGCGATAAGCCGAACCTTTGGACGCCAACAGTTGCGACAAACGAGTGATGTTATCAGCGGTTTCCAGGAAACCGTTCTGATAGGCCAGATCGTAAGTCACTGTTGCCTTGTCGAAGTCCTCGGTCAGCAGATAGAGCTGAGCCAACTGAACCCAAAGACGCTTATCGTCCTGGAACAGGGGTACCATAGTTTCCAGAACACCAACCGCTTTCTTGTACTGCTTGAGGTTGAAGTAAGCCTGGAACTTAAGCTGGTAAAGGTTCTTGTCAGGCTTTTCCGCCAGTGACAAACCTTTGTCCGCTGTTTTCAGCACGTTTGGATAGTCTTTCAGTTCTGTATAAGCAATACCGATACGACGGTAGACCACAGGATCTTGCTTACAGGAGAAGTCCATCCACTTGTTATAGTAGGTGATAGCTTCTTTAAACTTCTTCTCCTGCAGCAGCAGATCCGCATACAACTTCAGAGTTGCACTGTGGTCGGTTCCGCCGAGGATATCGGCTTCTACCGCCTGTTTCAGGTACTTGATGGAGGTGCCCATCTGACCTTTTTCAGCGTAGAAGTTACCCAACATACGGGCGATATAGGCCTTGTCGAAGTCGTTACGTGCATTGGCTTCCAGCAATACGGCGATTGCTTCGTCCAGATTACCGTCCTGATAGGCTTCAAAGGATCTCTGCACCTTTTTGGCAGCAGTTTGACCCACAGCCTTGGCCTGACGCTGGTCGATAGGACACTTCTCAGCGGCCTGGGCGATTGGCGCCATCAGCACTGCACTGCCTGTCAAAGTCAACAGCATGGCTGCAGCAAGCTTATTCACTTTTTGCATCTTATCTGTCTCCTTGGTTCAGGGTGAAGTCCAGCTGAACTGTCATACCGGGTTGCTTCATCGGCTTACCGTCAACAATCTTCGGCTTGTACTTCCACTTCTTCAGTGCACGAACCGCTTCACGATCAAAGATCCTTCTCGGTTCAGCCTGGATAACTTCAACATCATCAACACCACCGAGTTCGTTGATGGTAAAGCGAAGTTGTACCCAACCTTCTTTACCGTCACGCGCCGCAGCAATGGGATACTGAGGTTCAATCCGCACGATAGGTGTTGCATCACCGTCACGGGTCATCATGTTGCCCAGCTTAAAGCCTGTGCTTGGACCGCCTGCTTCTACTCCACCCATATTGAATGACATATTGGTATCAATATCAGAAGAGCTATCCGGTGGCGTTTCCGCTGGCTTCGGTGGCTGCTCTGGTGGTGGGGGTGGCTTAGGTGTCACCCTTGGTTTCTTCTGTGCCTTCGAATCCTGCTTGTCCATTGTGATCTCGATAACTGGCGTTTCGGCTGAGGTGTCGCCTCGTTGTGCGCCACCTCCGACCAGGAATGCCATAAACCAGAACAGACCAAAAGTCACAGCAGCACCAATAATGATAGATACTAGTGCTCTTAACATATCAGTCGTTCCCCGCAGATACCGAGACCTTATCAATACCAGCAGCCTTCACCTGATCCAGTACCTTAACAACCAAGCCGTGTTGGGCTTCTTTGTCTGCCTGGATCAGAACGGCGGCTTCTGGTGCCTCCGCCAACATACGTTCTACGTTAGCGGTTACTCGTTCAATATCAACTTGACGGTTTTCCATCATAATCACGCCGGTTTTGCTGACGCCGATAAAGATGTTCGCCGAAGGTTTTGAAGTCGCTGTGGACGCCTTGGGTTTGTTGTAGTCCAAACCGGATGGCTTCACAAACGAGGTGGTCACAATGAAGAAGATCAGCATGATGAACACGATGTCGAGCATCGGGGTCATATCGATCTGTGCTTCCTCTTCTACACTGGAATGCTTCTTACGTGCCATGTTCAATCTCTCTCTAGTGGTGTGGCAGGCTGTCTTTCAGCTTTTCCAAGCTGATTTTCATCTTGGCGTCCAAACGAGTGCTAAAGAACACCCCGGACAATGCCGCGACCATACCAGCCATAGTTGGCATAGTGGCCATAGAAATACCAGCTGCCATCAGACGAGCATTACTCGTCCCCTGAACTGCCATAACATCGAACACTGAAATCATACCTGTCACTGTACCCAGCAGACCTATCATAGGACAGATGGCTACCAGTGTTTTGATGATCAGCATACGTGCATTCATATCTTGCTTCGCTTGGGATACCCAAGCTTCACGGATACGGTGTGCATACCAGGAAGTCGTTTCCTCCCTGGCATTCCATGCGGCAATAATGTCTTTATGATTCTTTGGTGATACCCAGTTCAGATACCAGAATCTTTCAAGCATCAATACCCACATGAGAAACAGCACCGCCGCAACAAGCCAGAGGACGTCGCCTCCGGAGGCCATGAAGCCCCTGACGGAATCCCAAATGTCCATCAGGTATAGCATCATTAGTCAGCCCTCTTCTCTGCGTGTTCAGCAATGATACCGGCACTTTGCTCTTCAAGGATTTGAACAATAGACTTACTGCGAGCCACAACAATGGCATGACACAACATCAGTGGCAGAGCCGCGATCAGACCCTGTACTGTAGTTACCAGTGCCATAGAGATACCACCGGCCATCAGTTTTGGATCACCCGTACCGAACAACTGGATGCTCTGGAAGGTTGCAATCATACCGGTTACGGTACCCAGCAGACCCATCATAGGAGCGATAGCCGCCAATACTTTGATGATGGAGATACGTGTTTCCAGCGCTGGTGTTTCTTTCAGGATGGCTTCATCCAGTTTCAACTCCAGAGTCTCAACGTCAACATCTTTGTTCTCTTGGTACACTTTCAGTACACGGCCCAGAGCGTTGTTACCTGGGTTGGCAACATTCTTGGCCTGAGACTTAACACGGGCACCGATAAGAGTCAGAGTAACCAGACGCTCCAGAGAGATCAGCAGACCCAGAGCCAGCAAGGCGATGATGATGTAACCAATGGTACCACCGGCCTCGATACGGTCTTGGAAGCTGGCCTTCTGAGTGAAGATGTTCAGCAGAGTACCGCGGGCAGGGTCAACATACAGCTTGGCTGTACCTGAAGTGGTTTTTTCGAAGTCGGCGATAGGCTTAACCTGATAACCTTCAGGCTGCTGTGACAGCTCCTGGATCAGACCCAGCTCGTGGTTCAGAACCACATACTTGTTGTCAGCCAACAGGTTAAAGGCACCGATACGGTAGATGGTGGTGTTTTTCACGTTACCATCAATGTCGGTTACAGAACCTTCGAACTTAACCACTTTGCCAGACTCGGCCATTTCGAACAGTTGCTCTTCCCAGAAGCGCTCCAGTTCTTCAATCTTAGGCAGTTGCTTACGGGCACCCAGGTCTTGAACGAACTTGTCACGTCCTGGATATTGAGCACTGACGTTGGAGTTGATCAGCTTGCCGGCGAAATCGCCTGCTTCACCTTTAACCACACCAAACATTTCACCCAGGTCACCCTGAGCGGTTTTCAGATCTTCTTCGAGCTGAGCAATCTTACGCTCGTTATCGAGGAAGGCCTGGTTCAGGTCTTTACCACGCTGAGTTTCAGCAGCCAGCGCATCTTTTTCACGCTTCAGCAGAGCAGCCTTGTCGCCACGCTCGGCTTGGAACTCTTTCTCACGCTTGGCGTTGATTTTACCTTGAGCGGCACGCTCAACTTTAACTTGCTGCAGCAGTTGGTCAATCGTCTTAGGCGCCTCGGCGGCACTGGCCATACCGGCAGACAGTGAAAAACTGGCAGCAACGACGGCGGTAGTGATTAGCTTTTTCATTATTGTGCAGCCTCCGCAGCTGGAATTGGTAGTGCGAACAGATCCAGAGCCCCTTGTTTACGGGCGATACGAATACCCTTGGTGATGTCACGCAGGTAGCTGTCATCCAGCTTATCCCAGCCCTTGGTTTCAGGGTTGTACATCCAGGCAGTCTTCTGGTCCAGGCTCTGAGCGTACAGAGCTACGCGGCCCAAGCGGAAGAAATCAACCAGCACTTCTTTACCATCAAGATTCAGCTTACCGGTTTCAACGTCAACAAAGCTGCCGTATTCACGCTCGATGCTGTAAGCATCCAGGATCAGACGGAACTTTTCAGCCAGAGTCACTTCGGCAGTGTTAAGCAGGTCTTTGAGGTTTTTAACGCGCTGCGCACGGTCTTCAGATTTGAATGGCAGATCCAGAGCCACGAATTGCTCCAGTGCATCAACCATTTTAAACATCAAAGGAACAACACCCTGACGCAGTTTGTCTACGCCATTGATATCGTCCTGAATGGATTTCATTGTGGCTTCCTGATCAGCGACCAGTCCAGCCAGATAATCATTGTAGGCTTTGAGAGATTCACGCTCGTCAGCAACGGCGGAATATTCGAAAAGCATATCTTGAGCCTGGTCAAAATACTTATCGATCTTCTTCTGTGACGCAACGGCGTCTGACTGCAGACGACCCGCGGCTTGTTGCGCGTCGGTAAGAGGATCTGCAACGACTAAGTTGCTGCTGGCGAGTGCCAGCGCGCCAACAAGCGCAGAAGCGATTTTTGTTCTATTGCTTACCTTGGACATAGTTCCCAACCAATTTGAAGTGATTAAAAAGGTTTAACTTTTCAGCAACAGTGCCCCGAATATCCCTATTTCAACGGCAGGTGGTGCTATCAAGTATGTCTTTCTCTTGTGATTGTTAGTTTTTTATCTTCCCTTTCCTATGCCCCTGAAGGCATAGACCCGCTGGCATCATTTCACAAAATGTTGACCTGTGTCAACATTTGAAATGAGACGAAAACGCTGGAAACTAAGGCTAACTGTGTGATTAATCATCAATGGCTTTTTTTTACATTTAGTGATCAATTGTCAGCCATCTTCTTGAACGGTGAATAACGGTAAAAACAGCACTAACTAATATTTAACCTTATGATTTATATATAATTAAAAAGCATAAGTCGGTGCGTTATGTTTTATCAATCTTGAAAGAATTCAATTCTGTCGAGCGATGGCAATACACTTTTTCCAAGTGATTACTGTCCTTGGGAAAGCGGTTTAACCACAAAGCCGTCTCCCCTGCTCTCTTGCCATGAAATCAATTGGCAGCCCGGGTCGACTCCAGTTGTTACGCAATAGTGTTTTGTCAATTTGCGACTATGTCTTACTTATATAGAGAGTTTAAAAAGTAAAAACCCCGGAAGGTATCCCGGGGTTTCATTCAATGAAGCTGACTTAATTCATCCAAAGATGAAATCTGCCATTAGAACTTCATGCTGGCACGAACGAAGAAGTAGCGGCCCAACATATCATAGGTATAAGGGTCGGTATTCGAGTCGTTGTTACCTGTGTAGTATGGAGGCTCTTTGTCGAACAGGTTGTTGACACCACCGGATACGCGGATGCGGTCGGTGATATCGTAAGAACCCGACAGGTCATGGTAAACCACGCTGTCAACTGAAGGCGCGTAGCAGCTGCCATCGTCGTTCTTACAAGCAAATGAATCCATACCATCTATATAGCGGGCTTCATAAGTGACAGTCCAGTCATCACCGGCTGCAGTGATATTCAGGTTGCTCTTGAATTTGGCATAAGCACCCACACCACCTGTGATGTAACCACGATAGTCAACCGCATTACCATCCGGGTCAAACTCTTCATACTCGCTCAGGATAGAGCTGTCCCAGCCGGCTTTCCAGTCCAGACCGAAGGCATTGAATACGTAGGCAACGTTGATATCGTAACCAGAGGTATTGGTAGCACCTATGTTCTGCAGACCGTTGTCGAACTTGATACGACCACTATTGTCGATTTCGATGTTGGAAGACTGACACAGCGCAGTGCCTGTGTTGATCTTGTTGCCACCGGCATCCAGACACTGGTTGGCAACATAGTTGTTGTCAACTGAAGTAATAGTGTTGGAGATCTCGATGTCATAGTAATCGACGGTCAGAGACAGACCTTCTACAAAGCTTGGTGAATACACCAGACCCAGAGTAGTGATATCAGCTTCTTCAGGGGTCAGCATTTCGTTACCACCAACAGTCACTTCAGCCTGGTCCTGATCGGTGGCAGGGTGAACTATCTGTTCGAACGATGGTGACTTACCACCGTACAGTTCATATACAGTTGGTGCACGGAAGGCTGTAGACATACCACCGCGGATCATCAGGTCATCATATACACGCCAAGTCAGACCCAGTTTCCAGGTAGTATCATCACCGAAAGTGCTGTAGTCGAAGTAACGCATAGCGGCACTCAGATCCACTTGTTGTGCCAAAGGCAGCTCGCTCAGCAGTGGGATTGCCAATTCTGCGTAGAATTCGTTAACGCTGAAATCACCGGCAGTTGGCTCAACACGAGGATCGTTTGCCAGCCCCTGAGAAGTCAGGGAATCCGGAGTATAATGAGCCGCTTCTTTACGGTGCTCATAACCCGCTGCAAAGCCCATCATACCGGCAGGCATTTCAAACAGATCGCCGGACAGAGTTGCTGCAATCACATCCAACTCACTGCCACCGCTGTTCACTTCAGTATAGATGTATGGCTTGATGCTCTCACCTTCCCATGAAGATTGCAGGAAAGGATCGAAAGTGCCTTCGAGTACCGCAGCGTTGATAGAACCTAAGTTGTGCAGGTTAGCCAGAGTATCGGTTGAGTCGTTCTTACCTTTGTTATAAGAAGCATCCCAGGTCCAGCCGTTTTCAAACTCACCTTCCAGGCCAACAACGATACGTATGGTGTCTACTACCTGGTCAAAGTCACGGGTACCGGACTCAACCATACGACGACCATAAGCCAGTTCTTCACCTGGCTGAACCCAAGGCAGCAGGTCATCAGTCATCCAGCCGCCGGCTGATTTTGGATTGTAAACCCAGGCATCACCGTTCCAGATTGGCTGAGGCGCCATCTGCTGATTGGACCAACGCTTGGAGTACATGGCTTCGGTGAAGAAGCGAATAGATTCGGTCAGTTCATAAGTACCGGCCATGGACAGGTTCAAACGCTCCATTGGCGTCGACAGATAGCTGTCCTTGGCGTAGTTGTATCTGTCAGCATCACCGAACTCGTGGTAGGTACCACCCAGGCCACTCAGATCGGCCTCAGACATGCCATCAAAGTACTGGAACTTTGGCTTGCCTTCACCGTTATCAACATATTCACCATAGTAGCCCTTGTCACCTATGGCATAAGCACCATCTGGACCTGAGCCAACAATACCAAAGTTGTTGTCACCCCAGACATGGCCGCCTTGAGAGTAGCTACTACCGCCACAGTACAGGCTACGGTCCCCTTTTGGACCTGTCTCAGCAATTGGACAGTTGGAGAAATCGCGATCTGCCTGGCTGGCATCACCGCGCTTGGTGTACTGAGCATTTACTACGATATTACCTTTCTCGAAGGTGTTACCCAGAGTCATGTCGATGCTGGACTCGTCGGCATCACCTTCTCCGGAAATACCGGTCTGAACGTTGATTTCAAAACCGTCGAAATCTCTTTTCAGAATGATGTTAACCACACCGGCAATCGCATCAGTACCATAAATGGCAGAAGCACCATCTTTAAGTACTTCGACACGCTGGATCATGGAAACTGGGATAGTGTTAAGGTCAACAGAAGAAGCTGCACCGGTACCGGATGCAATCATACGACGACCATTCACCAGAACCAGAGTACGGTTGTCACCCAAACCACGCAGGTTGATACGAGAGTTACCGCCTGAACCGTTGTTGATACCGGCGTTGGTCATGGCGCCACCGGCAGAGGTCATTTTCTGCAGAACGTCATCAATGTTAACGGCACCTGACGCTATGATAGATGAAGCATCGATCACGCTAACAGGGCTTGCTGTTTCCATATCGGTGCGCTTGATGCGAGAGCCTGTAACCTGAATACGCTCTACATTGTCAGCACCTTCTTCGGCCGCCAAAACGGTTGGAGCGCTAAAAGCAGTCGCTGCAACACCACCAACCAATGCCAGACGCACTGCGTTGGTTAACGAATTATTCTTATACATACTTATCTCCCTTTCGACATCTTGTGTCTTGGTAACGGATCCGAATGCTTTGCCCGGATCCTTTAGTTGTTTGCAGGTAGACATAAGTTAACCAGCAACAATTTCACGCAAATAAAATCACATAACAAACATTTTATCAACATTTGAAACGTTAATATTGCATATAAAATTAACAACAAAAGAGAGAAGGTATTATTTCACTGAGCTTGAATATAACGGCTATCACAGCGGTATTAGGTATTTGGGGTAGTGTTATAACTTGTAACAGCCTGAAGTAAGGGGAGTTTATCGCGATGCCTTTTCCCACCAGAAAAGTAACACATGTGTTACATACCTCTTTCAGGAAAGGAGTGTGAACACTTGTTTTTTTCCAATAAAAAAGCGCCTTTCGGCGCTTTTTTGAACAGCTCAATCTGTAATCAGAGGGTATAGCGAATACCTATTGCAATGCCATCATCTTCAGACAATTCCATAGCAGCCTCTTCGGCGCCCTTGAAATCAGAGAAGTCTTTACGGCCTTCAACATACAATACGGTATTGGCATCCCATATATAGTGAACACCCATAACCACAAACTGACGCTTGAACACATCACCACCGTAAGCCTGCTCGTAAGCATCGCCGGCGTTCAGTAAGTTGTATGAGACAAAGGTACGAATATCATTGTCAAAGCGGTACGAAACCAGAGTTTCAACACCATAAGATTCAGGGATCAAACGCCCCAGATTATCTGTATCGTGGAACTCGTTCTTGTTGACGTTGGCAGCGGCATACAAACCTTGATTATCCCAACCACCCCAAGTAATACCTGCACCATAGATATAGTCAGACTCGGAGAAAGTACTGCCATCTGCGCGGATCGCTTCAAACTCACCATAGTTATAGCCAGCCATCAGGCTGAGATCTTTGCTGACCGCATAGGTCAAGGCAATGCCATAGGTGTTGTTGAATTCCACCTTGGTGGCGGTTCCGGCGGTCGCAGCTGTGCCGGTAACAGGCGCATGATCCCTTGGCGGGAACGGGTTGGTACCTGAACTTTCATCCATCAGGAAGTCATCGTGCTTCAACTGAGTCTGGATGGCAAAACTGAAATCGCCAAAGCTGTTGCGATACTGAACCGTCTTATCACCACGACCGGTACCATTGATGGCGCCATCATCCTTGTTATAGGTATAGACACCGGCAGCGTTACCATCCCACACAAAGCCATAGTTGGTGTTGTACACCACGTCATACCAGGCGCCCCACTGTTTACCTATGGTCAGGGTGCCGTACTTGTCGTGAGAAAGTCCCGCATAACCAAGACGATTGTAGAAGAAATCATCCTGGACTGATTCAAACTTGCTGCTATAGACAATATCGCTGTTACCGAATGGGTTGACACCCCATTCAAGCATCACAAACGCATTCCAGCCGTGGGTCAGCTCACGTTCAAAGCCAAAATTGATCCTGGAAGCACCATTGACGACTTCCGTTTCACCCTGAGTATTGATTACTCGGGCATCAACGAAACCGCCGATAGAGACTGCATTTTTTTGATCTTTGTAGATTTCAATAGCTTGAACCGATGGAACGGCCAAGAGTCCTGCCAGGACGGATGCGATGAGAGTCTTGTTCATTTGCTGTTAACCTTAAGTGTTTTCAGTCTGCCTACCCCATTCCGTTGTTTTATTTCCTTCCAAGGGTGGCGAAGATTAGCAAAAGGTCAGTAAAGCGGCAAAGACAAAAATCACATTTTTTATTAGTTTTACCTTAAAAAAAACCACAAGAACCGATAAAACCCAGCAATAAAACCATTTATTAACTTTATTAACCTTTTAAAACAAATTAAGCGTCAGATTAAACTCATTTGTCCCGTGCTGATTGATGTGAAATTTTCTTTCATTATGGAAAGTATTGGATCGGCTATCGGCTTGATCTGTCTTTCGATGTAGTAGTCATAATCAATGGCAGAACGCCTGAGGGAAACAGCTTCGGGGCCATTGATTGTTACCAGGTAATCAATCCGGGTGCCCAAACGGCCATAACGAGGGTCGCCGGTCTGCCCCAACAGTTGTCTGGCGGCCTTGACATGGGGTGATGCTTTGGCCTGATAGGCATCCAACTTACGCCTTAGCCGCTTGGAGAAAACAAGCTCGCTATCATAGTCGCCGCGTTTGAGCGCTTCTATTTCTGTGGCCAAAAAGCCCACTACATCCAAGCCATTGAACATACGCCGGTACAGCTCGTACTGCACTCGTCTGGCCAGAGGGCTCCAATCGCTGCGAACCTGCTCCATGCCTTTGAAGATGATATCCAACTGACCTTGGCTATTGCGGCAGGCACCGACATAGCGCTTTTTGGAGCCTTCTTCCGAATCTCTGAGGGTGGGCATCAGAAACTGTTCATAATGGCGCTCAAACTCGAGTTCCAGATGACTCTGCAACTGAAAATGCTCCGTCAAATGCTGTTGCCACTTGGCGGTTATCCTGGCAGCCAACTCCCTGCCGAAGGCTTGCGGATCTGTGATGTCATGCTGCTGTCCCAGCCAAACAAATGTCGAATCAGTGTCGCCATAGATGACACTCATGCCTTCATCCTCAATCCAACGTTTGGTCTGCTGCATGATTTCATGGCCGCGCATGGTAATTGAGCTTGCCAATCGGGCATCGTGGAACACACAGCCCCGAGAGCCCAGTACCCCATAAAGCGAATTCATGATGATCTTGATTGCCTGAGACAGGGGGGCATTGGCTTGGGCCTTGGCGCTTTCCCGCTCTTGGGCCAACTTGGCGATAAGCGTTGGCAAGATAGGTTGTTTGCGACTGAACCTGGCACCGAGAAAGCCGGGAACCGTCTCAACTTCGGGGTCACCCATGCCCTGTACCAGCCCCATGGGGTCGATTAAAAAAGTACGGATAATCGAAGGGTATAGACTCTTGAAGTCCAGCACCAGAATGTCCCGGTAAAGGCCCGGAATGGAGTCCATCACATAGCCGCCGGGACTCTCCAGGCCATCACTGGCCGGTGCTGCCGGCGCCACAAATCCGGCCCGGTGCAAGTGTGGCAGGTAGAGATGATTGAACGCCGCCACCGAAGCCCCTACCCGGCCAAACTCCAACCCGGTCAGCTGCGCCCGGGCCAAAGCAAAATTCAATAGATCGGTTTTATCGAAAATATCCAGCACCAGACGACAATCGGTCAGATTGTAGTGGGCCAATGCCAATTTATCCTCTTGAAAGAGGTGGCTTATCTCCTGACCGCGATCTTCAACTTTATCTATCGCCTTGCCCTCACTCAAGAGTGCGCGGGAGACGAACTCGAGCGAATAGCGCTCAAACTGATAGAAGGCGGCCTTGAGCCAGTCTATACCGTCCAGCACCACTCTCCCGGGTAAGGAGAGGGTTTCCGGTCGATACTTGCCTTCCACCAACCAGGACATGGGCACGCCTCCGCGCCCAAGCCGTGCTTCAATACCATGATGGGCATATCGTCGGCTCAGCAGTGCCAGGTCAAAATTGACAACCGACCAACCTATGATGATGTCCGGATCCCAGAGACTGAACCAGTCAACCAAAGCCTGCAACAGGGCTGCTTCATCCCTGACCCAGTGGATATAGACAGGCCCGTCCTGGGCTTGGCCTATCATGTACACGCGCTGAAACAGCTCTCCATCGCGGTCACGACCGTAGAGTCCGGCGGAATAGAGTTCACCCTGCATGCTGCATTCAAGATCGAGGGAAATAACAGCCAGACCTATATTGTTCAGCGAGGCTTTCCTGGCGCGACTGGCAACAAACCGCTTCAGCGCACCGCTTTCTTCGCTGAAATAACCGTAAAACTCGGCATCGAGCGCAATAAAGCGCTCAATCAAGAAACGCTGCTGGGGTTTAAGATCGGCTTCATACAAAGGCATCCCCTGATCCTGGGCCTGCTTTTGCAGCAACCGCATCTGTTGCCGACTGCGACTGTAAAGCGCTGCAACCTTCTCTTTGGCGAAGTTTCTCAGCGCCAGCGGCTGGGCCCTCACCTGGCTTAAACCCTGGCATAAAACCGCCGCATCCTGCTCTTTGGCAAAGCAAACCTGTTCCTGCCCCGGCACCTCAACCAACACAGGCCCCTGCTCAGTGGCCAGATAGTACTGCAGGCATAACCCCTCGTCTCTCTGAGCCAGATGACGGGTAAGAATAAGGCCCTTAAGGGTTTGCGGCGTGTTTTGGGGCATGAGTCGGGACAATCGCGTTTTAGAGGTTTATTAGCATAAGAAATTACTGGTAATATATACAGGATAATTTTCCAGAACCGAGTCTCATGCTAGCAGCCCATGTAAAGACCCAGATCCGTGAGATCTACAAGGACATTGCCTCTGCACTGCCCAACTTCCGTTCCCGCCGGGAACAGAATTATATGGTGGCGGAGATCTCCAAGACACTTGCCGGTGAATACGACAAGCAGCGGCGCATCATGGTGATTGAAGCGGGAACAGGTATAGGTAAATCCCTGGCCTATATTCTGGGAACCATTCCCCTGGCGCTGGCCAACAAGAAAAAAGTCTGTATTGCCACCGCGACAGTGGCGCTGCAGGAACAGTTGCTGCATAAAGATCTGCCGTTTTTTCTGCAACACTCCAAACTCAACTTCCGTTTCGGTCTGGTCAAAGGGCGTCAGCGTTACGTGTGTCTGGCCAAGCTTGAGATGTTGGTCGGTGATGGCAACGGCAGCCAGATGGCCATGTGGCAGACCAAGCCGGATACCTCACAGGTTGAGCAGTTGCAGGCGCTGCTCAAAGACTATCAGGATGGCCGCTGGAATGGTGAGCTCGATACCCTCAAGACGCCGCTGCCGGACCACCTGTGGCAACAGATAGCCTGTGACAAACACAGCTGTCATCGCCAACTTGCCAGTCACAGCCACTGCCCCTTCCACAAGGCCCGCGAAGATATTGACACCTGGGATGTGCTTATTGCCAACCATAGTTTGTTACTGGCCGACCTTGAACTGGGTGGCGGTGTGATTCTGCCGGATCCGGAAGAAGTCTATTACGTTATCGACGAAGCCCATCACCTGCCGAATGTGGCCAGGGATTTCTCCAGCGCCCAGGCCACGCTCAGGGGCGCCTGTGATTGGCTGGAGAAAGTCAGCAAGACCACGGCCAAACTGCAAAACCAAATAAAGAGCAACAATATCATCGCCCCGGCGCAGGCGATGCTGGATCGCATCGAAGAATTAACCGGTCTGCTGAATCAGGTTGCCCACTACTGTGATACCCAACCCAAACTCTTTGCCAACCCGGAAAACCGCCTGCGGTTCGAACATGGCAAGCTGCCGGACGCCCTGTTGATTCAGGCGGAAAACCTGGCCACGGCCTCCAACGATGCCCTCAAGCAATTCAACAAGATGCAGGCTATCCTCAGCGAAAGCGTCAAGGATGGTGAATTACCAAGGCATCAGGCGGAAGCCCTCTTGAGTGAAACCGGCTTTATGATGCAGCGCCTGGAAAACCTGCAAAAGCTCTGGAAAATGATGGCCAAGGAGGACAGTCCCAAAGGTGCCCCCACCGCCCGCTGGATTGAAGCCCTCAGCGGCAAGCAGCAGGACTACCTTTTCAGTGCATCGCCAATCGAAGTCGGCTATATGCTGGAACATATGTTGTGGGAAAAAGCCGCCGGCATCGTGCTATGTAGCGCCACCCTCAGAGCACTAAACCGCTTTGAGCATTTTGCCTATCAGGTTGGCCTGTCACTCAATGATGGCAGTCGCTACCTGGCGCTGCAATCTCCTTTCGATTTTGAAAACAACGCCACTCTCTACCTGCCGAAAATGCGCACCGAGCCAACCGAAGACGCCTACACAGAAGAACTCGCCAGCCAGATAAAGCAGTTGGTGGAGGGTGAAATGGCCACTCTGGTGCTGTTTGCCTCCTACTGGCAGATGGAAAAGGTGGCCGATCTACTGCGCAACAAGTTGGTATCCGAACCGCTGATCCAGGGCAGTGCCCCACGCCAGCACTTGCTCGAGCAGCATAAGCAGAAATGTGACAAAGGCGAGCCCAGCATTATCTTTGGTACCGGCAGTTTTTCCGAGGGTCTCGACCTTCCCGGCGACTACCTGACCAACTTAATAGTGACCAAGCTGCCGTTTGCCGTGCCCACCTCGCCGGTAGAGCAGGCCCATGCAGAATATGTCAAAATGAAAGGCGGTAACCCGTTTTTACAATTGACTATTCCGGATGCGTCACGGAAACTCATCCAGAGTTGCGGCCGCCTGTTGCGAAAAGAGCAGGACTATGGCCGAATAACCATATTGGACAGGCGTTTGGTAACCAAAAGATACGGGTCGTCGCTGCTCGATGCCCTGCCGCCTTACCGCCGCGTTATCGAATGATGCGCTCAATCAGGATGTAAAGTGGATATTCTGCTCGAACCCAGCAGCTGGGCCATATTGGCCGCAGTCGGCCTGCTGGCCGGATTTATTGATGCCGTAGTCGGTGGCGGCGGCCTGCTGTCCATTCCCGCCTTGCTGACCGTGGGCATGCCGCCTCATCTGGCGCTGGGGACCAATAAACTGGCGGCCTGCTTCGGCTCATCCATGGCGGCATTTACCTACTACCGCAAGCAGTTGCTGACGCCAAAGTTCTGGCTGTTCGCCTTTATTGCCACCGCCGTAGGCGCCGTTATCGGCAGCATTGCCGTTTATCTCATCGATACCCGTTGGCTGGAAAAAATTCTGCCATTGCTTATTATCGCCATCGCGCTCTATTCGCTGTTTTCACCCGGAGCCATGGGCTGCAGCCAGTGTAAACCCGTCACCGAAACGCCGGCGAAACATAAACAGATACTTCAGGGGCTAGGGCTTGGCGCCTATGACGGCTTTGCCGGCCCAGGCATTGGCGCCTTTTGGGCAGTCAGCTCGACCGCGCTTTACCGCCTGCCCTTCCTGCACAGTAGCGCCTTGGCCAGAGCGATGACTTTTGTCAGCAACATCACGGCATTGATGATTTTCCTGCTGCTAGGTAAGGTGCACCTTTTGGTAGGTGTGGTGATGGGCTTGTGTATGATGCTGGGTTCTTATATCGGCGCCCACTCGGCTATCCGCTTTGGAATGCCGTTTATCAGGCCACTCTTTATTGCTATCGTGGTGCTTATCGCCGCCAATCTAGCCTGGAGTGCCTGGTTTTGAACACCAACCAACTGGTACAACGCCTGCGGGAACAACTCAGGCAGTTGGAGCAGGAAGTGCTGCAACATGATGCCTCTTTGCCACCTGCGCAGCGCAAACTGCTGCAGGATACAGAACGCTTCAACAGCGAACTGTTTATTCAGCATGGTGCCCAACTCTATCCCTGCGTGGAACAGCTGCACAAGAGCATAGATCAGCTGGAAAAACAGTTACGCCATCAGTTGGCCCAACACACTATCGCCTTAAGCTGCGAACGCATTCAGGACAGGTTTGTCGCCCTGAAACGGGCCTTGGGAACCACAGGTCTCAACGCCAGGATCCAGAAGCTGCAGCAGGCCAGTAAACGGCAAAGCTACCAACAACGTCAGGGCCGCCGGCATCAGGAAAGTGGTTTTGGCTGGATCGCCGCAGGTGTAATGCAAAACAGCCATCAATTGTACGAAGAGCTGAACAAACATCTGAACTGGGCCAAAAAAATAGAACAAAAGATTGAACAATTGCAATCAAAGCTTGAAAACTGTCATAGTACTGACAAAATCCCCGTCCAGAATGACATCCTTTTGATGCATCGCCGCCTCGGTAAGTGCAGGCAGGCGATCAGCTATATTGAAGATCGCATTCAGGCATTTGAACGTCCGCATCAGAGTTACAATCGTTAAGGAGCAACAATGAAACTACGCTTGACCGCCTCGGCCCTACTGGCCCTGCTCAGCACTTCCTCGGTATTTGCGGCCAATCTGACCATCCCTATGTCTTTTGAGTATCTGGCACTGGATGGCAAGGAAATTGAAACTAGCAACTTCAACCACAAATCTGAACTGGCACTGTCCGAAGGTGTCCACAAGATTGCCATTCGTTATCATGACATGATCGATGACGAGTTTTCCGACAGTCAGAGCTTCGTTAAGTCTTCTCCTTTCATTCTGACCCTGAAAGCCGAAGGCGACAACGAGTACATCCTCAAGCCTGCCGATGGTGACTACGTCAAGAAGCCCAAAGAGTTTGCCAAAACCCCTCAGGTCGTCATTACCCGCGCCGATAAGGGCCAGGTCAACTACCAGGTGGAACTGACTCAGCTGAAAGAAACCTCGTTCCTGTCGCAACTGTTCAGCGGCAACAATGGCCCTGATGTTGAAACCGCTGCCGCTGCCGTAACCGCAGGCAACATGGCAGCCAGTCAACCGGTAGCACCTGTATCCAAACCATCACCCGTCAGCGCCATGACAATGCCAAGCAATGCTCCTCAGGCTGCCGGCCAAAATGGTGACAGTGCCGCCCACGCTCAGCAAATGCTGCAGTACTGGTGGTTACAGGCCGATGAAGCGACTCGCAAAGAGTTCATGAGCTGGGCCATCAAACAGCTCTGATAGATGATCCCTTTGGTATATCACGCCAGCTATTCCAGGCTGGCGTTACCATCCCGGCACAGATTTCCCATAAGCAAATATCAACGCCTGTTTGAGTACCTGTGCCAAACTCCATTTTCCGGGCAATTCAGCCTCTGTTCTCCAAAGCCTGCAAACCAAACTGCCCTAGCTTCTGTGCATTGCCCTCAATATGTTGCCGGGTTTATTCACAATCGACTGGATCCCAAGGCGATGCGCCGCATAGGTTTTCCCTGGAGCGAACATCTACTGACGCGGACACTGCACTCAGTCGCCGGTACCGAGCTTGCGGCGCGAAAAGCGTTCGAGCACGGCATAGCGCTGCATATCAGCGGCGGTTACCATCACGCTCACCAGGACTTTGGCAGCGGTTACTGTATTTTCAACGATCTGGTCTATAGTGCCAGACGCATGATAAACCAAGGACTGGCGGACAAGGTTCTGATTGTCGACTGCGATGTCCATCAAGGCGATGGTACAGCCACCATGACAGTCGGCGATGCGAATATCATCAGTTGCTCAATACACTGCCGGCAAAACTTCCCCGCCCGTAAAGCAGACTCTCACTATGATATCGAGCTTGAAAAAGGCGCTGGTGATGACGAGTACCTCTCAACGCTGGAGCAGATACTGCCTTTGCTGATCTTGACTCATAGACCGGATCTCATTCTTTATGACGCCGGAGTCGATGTGCATGCTGAAGATGAACTCGGCTTGCTGCAGCTCAGCCTTGAGGGCATATTCCGGCGGGATATGAGCGTATTGCGTCATGCCAGAGACGCTGCAATACCAATAGCCTGTGTCACGGGAGGCGGATACTGCAAAGACCCTCTACAATTAACACTCAGACACAGTCAGTTATTTCATGCCGCTGCTATGCTATATCGCTAAAGGCTACAAACCAAATGCTATAAACCAAGCGTAATGCAGCAAAACTTTGGGGAGCGTCACCTATGCAGTTAGAGATCCGCAACTACTACGAAGTGATGTTAATGGAAATCCTCGCCGAAGAGGGATTAATGGACGAGCTGCCGGTCGACTATGTGGCCGATCTGGCTTGTATCACGCTCAATCAACTACCAGTGCGCTACATTCACCATTTGGTAGACACCTATTTCTACGGTGACTATCAAGAGCAAGCTAGAATGCGCAACGAAATCTACCAGGCATTAGAGAAATCACGGGCGTTTTTGAAATCCAAACTGCCCCCGAAACTGGAAACCGATCAGCAAGCGCAGGGGTAGCACAGGCCCAGTTATCAAGAAACACGGACAACTCTGGGTTTGAGCCTTACCAGCTGAAATAAAGTCGCCGCTCTGCGACTATTCTTTTATTTCTTGGCTGCCTTGTTTTGGCCGTTAACGAGTTGATAGCCAAGCCATCTCAGTCCATGTAGCCAGCTGTTTATACCAAACAAAGTGTTAATGGTAGCCATTGGCGCTTCTTCGCTATAGAGGGGCCGCGCTTCTGGCGCATCAAATATCTTGTCAGGAGTAACAGAGATAGGGGTGAAAATCGGCTTTAGCTAGACTCAAAGTGGACCACCTTGTGGACCCCTTAGGTACTTTCAGCACTAACCATTTGAAAAGGTTTGGAATTGGAGGTTCCCCCAGAGCCACACCCCGGCACATGAGTCACTTGCTACGGTTGCTCCCTTCCGGGCCTGGCCGGGTTCACAAGTTATCATTGCGGGGGGACCCTGGGGTCACCACAGATTTGCAGCCTTGCTGCAACGCCGGGGATTATCCATCATGGCCCCGCCGGGATCAAGGGAAATTACTAAGGTTTGCCCTCTGCGGCATTCAAGTGAACATAAGATAAACAAAAACTTGTGTTTATCTCTGCCCTTCAAAGTACCAACAGATGTTTATTCTGCTCGACCAGTTTGGCGCCGATACCCGTGACTTGGGTCAACTCATCAATGGATTTGAATTTACCTTGGCTGCTGCGATATTCAACAATCGCTTTGGCCTTGGCCTCACCTATCCCTTTCAGTAACTGCAGCTCAGATTCCGAAGCGGTATTAATGTTGATTTTATGAACCTGCGCTTGGCCGGCTTGCGGCGTTTGTGGGGTTTTGTCTTTAGTGGGCTCTCCGGCGTATAGGGGAGAACTCAGGGTGGCTGCAAGTAGCAAAGCATAGAATGGTGTTTTCATATAAGACTCCTGTCATTTGTTAAGGCCGGTATCCCTTTCCTTGGCCTTAAAGAAATGTAGACCAGCGCACGAATATTGCCAAATTATTGCAACTAGACATTAGTACAATAAGTTAATGTGATCAATGTCACCGTTTTAAACTTTCATTCTCTTTCAACAAAATAAAGGCTGTGCTCCTTAGTTAACCGTTTGAAACAACAA
This sequence comes from Shewanella sp. BJSY2023SW005, assembly GCF_047314585.1. Classification (NCBI taxonomy): domain Bacteria; kingdom Pseudomonadati; phylum Pseudomonadota; class Gammaproteobacteria; order Alteromonadales; family Shewanellaceae; genus Shewanella; species Shewanella sp. BJSY2023SW005. The sequence continues at coordinate 55,888 of NZ_JBKORJ010000049.1, read as the reverse complement.
AACGCTCAAAGGCGATCAATTTATGGTGATACAACTCTCATATTTACCACTTTCGTGATAGATTCCTCATGCAAATGTAGTGGGCATGGTAGTTAACTTACCCAAGAAAGCCCTTTGCCAAATGTGAGCTATGCCCTAAATTGCTTGCCATAAAAACAAGACGAGGAAGTTGAGAATGTCTTTAGAACAAACGGAAAGCTTACCCCCTTCGCAGACAGAGAAGAGCACCCAACAACGTAACATGTTGATCTTGGCTGCAGATATCCTGCTGCTTTTTCTATTGCACAGCTTTTTACCTTTTGAACCCGGGGTAAATACCGGTCTGTCTATCTTGGTATTTGCCGCTGTGCTCTGGCTTACTGAAGCCATTCATCTGAGTATCACGGCGATACTCATTCCGGTTCTGGCGGTATTTTTCGGTGTGTTTGAAACCAAAGCTGCCATGAGCAACTTTGCCAATCCAATTATCTATTTGTTTTTTGGTGGCTTTGTATTGGCTGCTGCCCTGCACCATCAAAAAATCGATACCCTTATCGCCCAAAAGGTGCTGCTGGCTTCCAAAGGTAAACTCAGCATCGCCTGTATGATGTTGTTTGGGGTAACCGCATTGCTGTCTATGTGGATCAGCAACACGGCCACAGCGGCCATGATGTTGCCTCTGGCACTGGGGATCTTGCAGCAACTGGATAAAGAGAGCCAGCACAACACCTATGTCTTTATGCTGCTGGGTATCGCTTACTCAGCCAACATTGGTGGCATAGGCACTCTGGTAGGTAGTCCGCCAAACGCCATCGCTGCTGCCCAGGCCGGCTTGAGCTTCAGCGACTGGCTGGAGTTTGGCCTCTTGACCGTCGCTTTGATGTTGCCAACCATGCTTATCGCCCTTTATCTGTATTTCAAACCGGATCTGTCGGTGGAATGTAAACTGGATATCGAAGATCAAAAACTGAGTTTCCAGGGAAAACTGACTCTGCTTATTTTCCTGGCCACAGTTTGCTGCTGGATCTTCAGTCAGCCTCTATCGGCCGCCCTTGGCGGTATCAGCCAGTTTGACACCATAGTCGCTCTTTCTGCAGTGGTTTTGCTGGCAGGGCTTGGCTTGGTTGGTTGGAAGAAAATAGAAAAAACCACCGACTGGGGTGTGCTGATACTGTTCGGCGGCGGTCTGACCCTGAGTGCCGTACTGAAAGCCACGGGTACCAGCGTCTTCCTGGCCCACTGGATGACAGACATCTTCGGCAGTACCCATATGTCGCTGTTCGTGTTTGCGGTCATTTTCTTTGTGGTGATGCTGACCGAGTTTGCCAGTAACACCGCCAGTGCCGCCTTGCTGGTACCTGTGTTTGCCGCTATCGCCGAAGCATTGGGGCTATCGCCCGTAATGTTGTCGGTGCTCATAGGTATTTCGGCATCCTGCGCCTTTATGCTGCCGGTGGCCACGCCACCTAACGCCATAGTCTACGGCTCAGGCTACATAAAGCAGTCTGAAATGATGCGTGCCGGTATTATCATCAACTTCATCAGTATGTTGGTGCTCTATATCATAGCCCACACCTTCTGGGGCATTTGATTCTCGCAAGCCCGAAAAACAAGGCGAGCCATGCTCGCCTTGTCTCTTTTAACTGATCACTGTCAGTGCCTGCTCCAGATCGGCTATCAGGTCATCCACATCCTCAAGCCCGGCCGATATTCGCAGCAGGCTGTCGCCTATGCCGGCTTTAAGACGCGCCTCTTGGGTATAGGGTGAATGGGTCATGGACGCCGGGTGCTGAATAAGCGACTCACAATCCCCCAGACTCACGGCAATTTTGAACAATCCCAGTCGATTGACAAAAGCCATGGACTGCTCCAAATCGGCCTTCAGCTCAAACGCCAACACCCCACCGGCCCTGCGCATCTGCGAGCCGATAAACTGATGGCCCGGATGGGAAACCAACCCGGGATAATGTACCTTGGCCACGGCTTTATGGGATTCGAGATACTGCGCCAGGCGCTCGGCGTTATCGCAATGACGTTCGAGTCGTACCGAGAGGGTTTTCAGGCCTCGCAAAATCAACCAGGCATCGAAAGGTGATAGCACGGCGCCAATATCTTTTAGTTGTTGTTGCTTGATGGCCGTTATCGCCGCCTGTGAGCCACAGATGATACCGGCAATAACATCGCCGTGGCCATTGAGATACTTGGTGGCGCTGTGAACCACAAGATCGATTCCCAACTGCAGTGGCTGCTGCAGCAACGGTGTCATAAAGGTGTTGTCCACTATGCTGGTCAGTTGATGGCGCTTGGCGATAGCGGCTATGGCGCGGAGATCATACACGGCCAGATGCGGGTTCACCGGGGTTTCGCAAAAAATCACCCGAGTGTTGGGGCGTATAGCCGCCTCGACGGCCGCGAGATCGGCAAAATCCACCAGAGACACCTCAATACCGAAGCGGGCAAACTGCTCTGTCATTAATGAAAAAGTACAGCCATAGACGGCCGAGGAAGCCAGCAGGTGGTCGCCACAGCTCAAGTATGCCAGCAAGGCCGCCGATACCGCGCCCATGCCGGACGCGGCAGCAGCTGCTGCTTCAGCGCCTTCAAGCAGCGCCAGACGCCGCTCAAGCTCGGCAACCGTCGGGTTACCCAAGCGGGTATAGATATAGCCCTCTTCTTCACCGGCAAAGCGGCGACCACCGCTTTGGGCTGTATCAAAACAGAAGGTGGCACTCTGATATAAAGGCGACACCAATGCCCCGGAAGACTCGCCCGAGTGGCCACCATGAATAGCCAGTGTGGCTGAGTGCAGTGCTTTTGGCTGCTTGTGTTGCATGCTTAACTCCTCATGTCAGTCCGCCCATCCCTTATATTGTTATTCGGCTTCTCGCCCGGGATGATCAGTTGTCCTGGCACCAACATACTGAGTCAGCAAGACTTGCCCAAATCGGCAAGCAAAAATCATTACTCCTTGGTTGTAAAATCTTTGTTACGTTCAGTTTTTCTGGCCAGCACTGAGGCGGAAAAATCCTTCAGTTCCAATAGTAGTTCTTTGTGGATCCGCGACAGTTTGGGCTTGCTGGCACTGGAAAATGCCAGCGGCCGACAAAGCGCCATCGCCTGATAGCCAAGTCTCGCCGTCAACAAACCGCCCCCCAGCCCCTGACCAAGCCGCGCCGAAAGCTTGCCGGACATCTCTACCGACAGCAATTGGGTACCCAAGTCGGTGGCAAGCTCTGTGGTGCCGGCATAGAGAATATTGACCAGGATCCCGCGGATCAGCCGAATACGGCTCCAATAACCCAGCTCTACCCCATAACAGCGAGCGATATCCTGGATCATCTTCTGATTACGCCAGAGGATCAGCGCCATATCCAGGACCGCCAGCGGGCTGGCCGCCAGCAATAGGGCCGATTCGGCCGCATAACGGCGCACCAGCTTCATACCAACCTTGTCGCGCTCGGTCAGCACTACCTGATCAAACAGCTGCAACTGCTCGGCATCATTCTGCTCCGGATTCAGCAGCGTCTGCAGCCTGTCCTGCTCTGGCCCCTTGGGCATCTGCTTGCAAATACCATAGATAAAATCGCGCGCTTCGCCCATCTGCATACTGCCGAGCAGGCGTTGCCCGGTTTGCTGGGTATCTTCCACCTGGCGCAGGCGTTTGAGTTTGCGCCATTCCCCGAAACAAAGCTTGCCTACCCAGGCCAGCACCAAAGCGAGCACCAGGCTGTAAAAACCAAACAGCCAAGGGCTGTCGCGCCAGGCATCGATAAGACCGAGCAGTGTCTGCACTACGACCGCCGCCATCACGCCCAACAGAGCCAAGCGCGCCAACCAGGACCAGCGTTTGGGCTTGAGGGAGATGAGTTGATCCGCCTTGGGCTGTGCACTCAGCACTTGTTCCAGTTCGGCTTCTGTGGGGTATTCAACAAAGTCATCGCCTTGGAAATCCTTGGCCGCGGCCAATTCGGCGGCGGATTCCGGCTGATGACTGAAAATTCTCTGCGGCGCCAACTCTGTGGGTTGCGCTTCATCAGCGTGACTGCCGTTGCCGGCAGCATTATCAACATGCTTTTCTGAACTGTGTTTTGCCACGACTTACCTCAACTTGTCGCCCAAAAGAAACTCCAGCAGATGATCGAGCCGGATATGTTCATAGCCTAGTTCCGGTTGGCTGTCGGGCGGCGCAAACTCACAGAAATGAAATCCCTGCCTTTGCCAAAACGCTTGCTCAGGCAAGGCTCTGGGCACCTCGCCCGGATACAGGGTCACCTTCTGGCCATCGCTCATGCGTCGGCCACAAACCACTTCCACCTCCACGCCATCGGCATCTTTGACCATACCGTGACGGGTCGCTTTGATGGCGCTGATGGCCATGGTTTCCACCCGACTGCCGGCAAATCCGGCCTGTTGCCGACTGGGCGCCAACATGGCACTGAGCAGTGACAACACATTGCCCTGCTGATCCCGGGTCACCTGATCGACTTTACTGGCGGCAAACAGCAGAGTATCTATTCGGGGGGCAAACAAACGTCGCAACAGACTGGACTGGCCATACTGGAAGCTGGCACAAATGGCATTGAGTGCTTCGGCCATATCTTCAAACTGCGCCTTGCCACGATTAAGGGCGCTGAAGCAATCCACCAGAATTAACTGACGGTCGAAACCGGCAAAATACTCCTGATAGAAGGGCTTGACCACTTTGGCCAGATATTGCAGATATCTGTGCCTGAGCACCTGATAATTGCTGCGACGTCCGGCCGATGCCAGTTGCTGCTTATCTTGGAGTTGCTCGGGTAACAGGGGGAAAAAAGCCAAAATTGGCGTACCGGCCAGCTCTCCGGGAAGCAACATTCGCCCCGGCTGGGCTTGATAAAACCCCTGTTGTTGCACCAGATCCAGCAGCAATAACCGATAACTTTCGGCAATGGCGGCCAGCGCCTGATCGTCGGCATCGGCGTACAAATCCAGCGTCGCCAGCGCCGCAGCAAACTTAGGATAGAGAGGCGAGGCTTCCAGGGTTGATTGCCGGGCAAAGCGGGTTTCGGACCAGCGGTTAAAGTCCTGGCTCAACATGGGCAAGTCCAGCAACCACTCCCCGGGATAATCAACTATGTCGAGATGCAGTTTGGCGCTGTCGGCCAATTTTGCCAGCATCCCTTTGGTAGGCACATATTTGAGCGTCAGCCGCAGCTCACTGATACTGCGGGTCGACGCCGGCCAACTGGGCTTGGCTGCGGTCAAGCTGGCAATTGCAGCATCAAAGTCAAAACTGGCTATGGTCAAATCAGGCTGCAGCTCCCGCCTGACCCCGAGTAAACGTCCGTCGCGGCACACCTGAAATAGGGGTAAGCCACTGCCATCAGCCTCGGTGCCGGCGCGCAGCAGTCGATCCACCAGCGCGGTAATGAAGGCCGTCTTGCCGGCGCCGGAAAGGCCGGTAACCGCCAACCTAAGATGCCTGTCTGTGGTGCGCTGTGCCAACTCGCGGGTTTTGTGTTTGAGTTTGCCGAACTTTTGCCTGACGCTTGCCATAATTCTCCTGATACAAACAAACGGGGCGGTAAGCACCGCCCCTTGAACAAGGATTTATAGGTTATTGATCTGTCTTTTCAACTCGAACTGCTCAGAGGTGACATGTTGTTCGAGTGCCCTGAGCCTATGCTCCAGTGATTGAAAGCGATTGCTTACATCTCTGAGCGCCTGTTTGGCGGGCTCCCCGGCTTGCCAGACCTTTTTCTTGACCCCAATGTCCTTATGGGTGTCTTTGGCTGTCCAAGGTTTGACATCCAGTATCATCCACAGCAGCAGATAGATGATAACCACTATGCCTGAGCCACCGAGCAGGAAAATGGAAGCTGCCACCACCCGAACCAACCAAGGTTCCAGATTAAAGTACTCGGCTACCCCGGCACAGACCCCGGCTATCTTCCTTTGCTGGGGAATGCGGTAAAGAGTACGCTTGCCTGATTCAGTCATGACGTTGCCTCCATTCCGGGGACTCGGCATCCAGGATGGCTTCCAGCGTTTCAATCCTTTGGCCCATCTTGTCAGCTGTGTCTATCAAGTCGTTAAGCTGTTTGAACTCTGCCTCGGTAAGCCCCTGGCTCACCTGACGTTTACTGCGGTAATGCAGAATCAACCAGATTGGCGCCACAAAGATCATGAAGATAATCAGGGGTGCCAGCAGTAAGTCCATATCCATAAATCACCTCTGAGTCTGTATTATTTTTTGGTTTTGGCGCTATCGCCTTTCACCTTGGCCTTCAAGGCTTCCAGCTCGGCGCTGACAGAGTCTTCGGCCTTGAGTGCCGCAAATTCCTCTTCCAGACTGGACTTTTTGCCACCCAGATCATAGGACTCAACTTCAGCTTCCAGCCCTTCGATGCGACGCTCATACTGTTCAAACTTGAGCATGGCGTTGTCAATTTTGCTGGAATCCAGCTGCTTTTTCACTTCCAGGCGTGAAGAAGCGGTTTGCTTGCGCATTATGATAGTCTTCTGGCGTGCCTTGGCATCGGCCAGCTTTTCCTGCAGTTGACCCACTTCCTCTTTCAGGCGGGCAATATGCTCTTCAACCACCTCGAGCTCTTGCTCCAGAGTCTGCGCCAGGGTAGCGGCTTTTTGCTTTTCAACCAGCGCGGCCTTGGCCAGGTCTTCCCTGTCTTTGGTCAGTGCCAGTTCGGCCTTTTCCTGCCAATCCTGCACCTGAAGCTGCACTTTGCCAATACGGCGGAGCAACTCTTTCTTCTCTGCCAATACTTTAGCCGAAGTAGAACGCACTTCAACCAGGGTATCTTCCATTTCCTGAATGATCAGGCGCACCATTTTTTCCGGATCTTCCGCCTTGTCCAGCAAGGCACTGATGTTGGCATTAATGATGTCGGCAAAACGTGTGAAAATTCCCATAATCCTGTCCTCTACATTTATTGTGGGTCTCGGTTCTTGTAATACAGATCCCGTGCCAACTTTTAAACGCCATTTAAAATCAATATGTTAATATAAATTTTAACTTTATCTTTATTTATTTAACCTACCCGCATATTATGATTTTCACCAATTATTAGCGTTAAAGACTAACTGTTATCGTGGCCAATCCCTATCAGCAAGACAATCTTATCGGTCAATCCAATGCCCTGTTGGAGGTGTTGGAGCACGTTTCCCAAATCGCACCACTGTCCAAACCTGTGCTTATCATAGGTGAACGGGGGACGGGTAAAGAGCTGATCGCCGAACGTCTGCACTATCTTTCCCAACGCTGGGATCAGAGTTTTATCAAGCTCAATTGTTCCTCTCTGAGTGAAAATCTACTGGAAAGTGAGCTGTTTGGCCATGAGTCCGGCGCATTTACCGGCGCCAAGGGGCGTCATGAAGGCCGCTTCGAGCGCGCCGACGGCGGCACCCTGTTTCTTGATGAGCTGGCCAATACGTCCGGCCTCATTCAGGAGAAGCTGCTGCGGGTCATTGAATATGGTGAATATGAAAGGGTGGGCGGCAGCAAGACCCTCAATGCCGATGTACGCCTAATCTGCGCCGCCAATGAAGACTTACCCAGTCTGGCTGAAGCCGGCGAGTTTCGAGCCGATCTGCTCGACCGTTTGGCGTTCGATGTGATCACCCTGCCGCCGCTGCGCTGCCGCCGGGAAGATATTTTGCCATTGGCCGAGTACTTTGCCGTGGGGATGGCGCGTCAGCTCAAACTGGAGCTGTTTACCGGTTTTGCCACCGAAGCCGTGGCGACCATGATGGATCACAGCTGGCCGGGTAATATTCGGGAACTGAAAAACGCCATAGAGCGCAGCGTCTATCGCCATGGTCATAACCCCGAACCGATTGAGAATATAGTGCTCGACCCTTTTGCCTCGCCCTACCGGCCCACCAAGCGGGTCAAAACTCATAGTCGCCAGCTGGCGACCGCTGAAGTTGGCAATGAAGTCCTTGCCAGCAGTGCCGCCGCACCGACAAACGATAGCCCTGAACCTTCGGCAAACCAGATACAGTTCCCGGTGGACTTCAAACAGTGCTGTGAGGACTTCGAGACCGACCTTATTCAACGTGCGCTCAGCGCCAGCCAGTTCAATCAAAAGAAAACCGCAGAGCTACTGGGGCTTAGCTACCATCAGCTCAGAGGCATACTGAAAAAATACAATTTGCTCGATAAGGCATAAGCCGATTGCCCAGGTAACGGCTGCACTGCTAAAATGTTCGGTCAACATCTGAATAACTAACGATTTTGCAATGAATCTGCTGACGTTACGCCCCGGGCGAGACTCTGATGCAATGGCGCAAGTCTCCAGGAGCAAGCTCTACGGAGATCTTGTGGCAGGGCGTTTATTCCGCTCATGCCGGCGCCTGAAGCTGACCGGGAGCATACTGACCGGCCTGGCTCTGACAATGCTGCTTGGCGGCTGTGGTCAACAGAAAGTGCCCTCCGGTCTGGTTTACTGCTCCGAGGGCAATCCCGAGTCGTTCAACCCGCAGCTGGTGACCTCGGGAACCACAATCGATGCCACCTCGCACCAAATTTATAGCCGCCTGGTGGATTATGATCCCGAGAGCGGTGATATCATTCCGGCACTGGCAACCGAGTGGCAGATAAGCGAAGACGGCCTCAGTTATGAGTTTGAGCTGCGCCAGGGTACCCAGTTTCACGATCTGCCCTACTTTCACCCCAGTCGGCATTTCAATGCAGATGATGTGCTGTTCAGTTTCAATCGCATCATAGACAAGCAGCACCCTTTCCATGAGGTAGCTCAGGGCGGTTACCCCTTCTTCCAAAGCATAGGTTTTGCCGGGCTGATAAAATCCATCAGCAAACAAGGCGAATATCGAGTCAGATTTGAACTCACCCAGCCCGATGCCTCATTCCTTTCCAACCTGGCCACCGACTTTGCGGTGATCCTCTCCAAAGAGTATGCCGATCAGCTTCTTGCCCAAGGCAGCCCGCAGCAGTTGGATAACCAGCCGATAGGAACAGGCCCCTTTATGCTGGTGCAATACGTTAAGAATGAATATATCCGCTACCGGCGCCACCCAGGTTACTGGGGCAATATGCCGCAGTCTGAAATGCTGGTGTTCGATATCACGCCGCGAAGCACTACCCGCCTGGCCAAGCTGATCACCGGTGATTGCAGCGTCTCGGCCTTGCCCAAGGCCGGTGAGTTGCCGGTTATTGAGCAGCACGACAACCTGGTTTTGGAAAGCCGCCCAGGAATGAACGTGGCCTATTGGGCCTTCAATACCCAAAAGCCGCCGTTCAATGATGTCAGGGTCAGACGGGCGCTGGCCTACGCCATCGACAAGCAAAACCTGCTAAGGGCCGTTTATCAGGACACAGCCGTCGAGGCAACCGGTATTCTGCCGCCCTCCTCCTGGGCCTATTCCGATTCGGCCAAGAGTTATGAATATGCCCCTGACAAAGCCAGAGCGCTGTTGGATGAAGCCGGCATAGATAAACTGGAGCTGGATATCTGGGCTATGCCTGTGGCACGAATATACAACCCCAATGCGCTGAAGACCGCCGAGCTGATCCAGGCCGATTTGGCGACCATAGGTGTCAAGGTCAATATCGTCAACTACGATTGGAGTGTGTTCACCCAAAAACTGGCACGCAGTGATTATGACTCGGTACTCATCGGCTGGAACGCCGACAACAGCGATCCGGATAACTTCTTTACCCCCTTACTCAGTTGTGGCTCTATCGCCTCCAACAACAACCGTTCCCGCTGGTGTAACCCCAGGTTTGATGTCCTGCTCAACCAGGCCAGAAGCGTGACCGACAGAGAAAGCCGAAGTTTGCTGTACCACCAGGCCGAGGCGATTCTGGCACAGGATATGCCGTTGGTGAGCCTGGCTCATGCCAAACGTATGGCACTGAAGAATGCCAGCGTGACCGAAACCAGCCTCACGCCTTTTGGCGGCATCGCCTTTGCCAACATAGGCCACGGCAACAAACCGGCTGTTGAGAAAAAAACATCGCCCGCCAAGGAGCAAAACTGATGGCTGCTTATCTGCTGCGCAGGCTTAACCTCTTTGTCGCCACCTCACTCATCCTTATCTGTGTACTCTTCTACGCCACCAGTTTGTTTCCGGTGGACCGCATCTATGCCCTGACCGGGATCCAGGCACCGAGTGATGCCCAAGAGGCACAAATCATCGCCGACTATCATCTCGATGGCGGCTCCTTTTCTCAGTTTATTGGCTACTTGGGGCAGAGACTCAGTGGCGATCTCGGCATTTCTGTGACCTCTCAACGACCGGTGGCAGAAGAGCTGCTGGCGGTATTGCCGGCCTCCTTCGAACTGGCGACTGTATCCGGTTTGTTTGCGATCATCTTCGGGGTGCCGCTGGGGGTGTTGGCCTCGCTGAGTAAACAGAAACTGACCCAAAACGCCATCATGGCGGTGACACTGACAGGTTACTCGATTCCGGTATTCTGGCTCGGGCTGTCCCTGTCGCTCTGGTTCGGGGTCAGACTGGGTTGGCTGCCTATTTCCGGGCAGATAAACCTGCTCTATGAGATCAAGCCTGTGACCGGTTTTATGCTGATAGATACCCTGCTGTCCGACTCGCAATACCGCTTATCCGCCTTTAAGGATGCCGCCTTGCACATTATCCTGCCGGCGCTGACCTTGTCTGTGTTGCCCTTTACCGTGGTGGTTCGTATTACCCGCTCGGCGATGATGAATGTGATGAACCAGACCTATATCCGCGCCGCCGAGGCCAGAGGCCTGCCTACGGGTAAAATCGTATTGCGCCACGCCCTGCCCAATGCCTTGATCCCCCTGCTCAAACACCTGGGACTTATGCTGGGGCCATTTGCCAGCTATGCCATAGTGGTGGAAGTGATCTTCAGTTGGCCCGGGGTCGGCTCCTGGCTGGTATCAGGTATCTACCAACGGGATTACACTGTGATCCAGGGCGGCACACTGGCGGTAGCGCTGCTGATTATCTTTCTGAGTATTCTGATTGAAGTGCTGCACACAGCCACCAATCCGCTCAGCAGGAAGGAACTCTATGCCTCAAATTAAGATTTATCAGGAAGACGATATTCCATCCCCCAGCCTCAAGCTCTGGCGTACCTTTGCCGCCAATCCTTTTGCGCTTGCCGGGCTCTGGGGCGTGCTCTGCCTGCTGATCCTGACAATGTTCGGGCCCATGATTGCCCCCTACCCGGCCGATTTTCAAGATCCCAACGCCCTGTTACTGCCACCATCCTGGGACGATCTCGGCACGGTTGAGCACTTTCTCGGTACAGACGATCTCGGCCGGGATATCTTTTCCCGCTTGCTGCACGGCACCAGTTACACCTTTGGCATGGCGCTGGCGATTGTTGCCACCGCACTCTTGGTCGGATTTATCATAGGTTCATTCTCGGGGATGATGCGCGGCCTCAAGTCCAGTATCCTAGGGCACCTGCTCGATGCCTTGCTGTCGATTCCATCACTCTTGATGGCTATTCTGGTGGTGGCGGTAATGGGCCCCGGGCTGATGAACGTATTCTGGGCCGTGGGTATCGCGCTCACGCCTCAGTTTGTTCGCGCCATACATCAAGCCGTGCATGAAGAGTTGCAAAAAGAATATGTCACCGCCGCCAAGTTGGATGGCGCCAATGGTCTGCAGATATTCTGGTTTGTGATTATGCCCAATGTCTGGGAGACTGTGATTATTCAAACAACGCTGGCAATATCGGCGGCCATTTTGGATATCGCCGCGCTGGGTTTCCTCAATCTCGGTGCCCAGGCGCCCAAATCCGAATGGGGTGCCATGGTATTCCAGGGCCTGGATAACCTGCTGACCGCTCCCTGGACAGTGACCATTCCGGGAGCCGCTATCCTGCTGAGTGTGTTGGCCGTCAACCTGGTCGGCGATGGACTGAGATCGGCGCTTGCGCCCATCAGAAACTGATTATGCCGTTACTCGATATTCGTAATCTCACCATAGAACTGGACACGCCCCATGGGCGGGTCAAGGCGCTGGAAAAAGTCAGCCTGACAGTCAATGCCGGTGAAATCCATGGTCTGGTCGGTGAATCCGGCTCGGGCCGCTCTCTCATGGCGCGGGCCATTCTCGGGATCCCCGGCCCCAACTGGACTGTCACCGCCGATCGCATGATGTGGGATGGCCGCAACCTGATGGAAATGAATCAGGCAGAGCGGCGCAGCCTTATGGGCTCTGATATGTCGATGATATTTCAGGATCCCTCCGGCAGCTTTGACCCGGCGCTTACTGTGGGCAGCCAATTGATTGAAGCCATGCCGCTGAATAAGCAGGCACCTTTCTGGCGCCGCGGTAAAGAGCGGCGTCTTACAGCACAAAAATGGTTGCACAAGGTGGGGGTCAAAGAGCCGCGGCGGGTGCTGGCAAGCTATGCCTGGGAACTCTCCGAAGGCGAATGCCAGAAAGTGATGATCGCCATGGCGCTCGCCAATCGTCCCAAGTTGCTGATCGCCGATGAACCCACGGCTTCGATGGAACCCAGTACCCAGGCGCAGATATTTCGTCTGTTGACTCAGCTCAATCAGTTGCAGAACGTCGCCATCTTGCTGATCAGCCACGAGCTGGACACACTGTCGAACTGGTGTAACCGTCTGACTGTGCTCTACAGCGGTCAGGTGATGGAATCCGGCCCTACCGCAGAGCTACTTGAGCAGCCTTATCATCCCTATACCAAGGCGATGCTGGATAATATGCCGGACTACTCAGGCCCTGCAGCCCACAAAACGCTGATGCCGACCCTGCCTGGCTCAGTGCCGGCGCTGCAACATCTGCCGATAGGTTGTCGCCTGGGGCCTCGCTGCCCGGAAGCCCGCAAACAATGCGTGGTACAACCGCAACTGAGCCATCATAAAGACAGATATTACGCCTGCCATTTCCCTTATCAGAGTGAGCCTATTGATGACGACTCCCTTGCTTAAAGTCACGGACCTGAGCAAACGCTACTTCAGCGGCTACAAGGGCTTTCGCCGCCAATATACTGAGGCTTTGGCGCCCATTTCGTTCGAACTCAACAGTGGCGAAACCTTGGCCATTGCCGGTGAAGCCGGCTCCGGCAAGAGTACTCTGGCCCGTATTTTGGTCGGTGCCGAGTATCGCAGCGGCGGGCAAATTCTGTTCAATGGTGAGCCGCTCGACAGCCATGATCTGAAACAGCGCTGCAGACTTATCCGGATGATATTCCAGGATCCCAATACCTCACTCAACCCCAGGCTGACCATAGGGGAACTGCTCAATGAGCCGCTGAGGTTCAATACCCGGCTCTCGGCCCATGCCCGCAGTGAGCAAGTGGTTGAGACTTTGCGCAAAGTCGGCTTGCTGCCGGAACACGTGGAGTTTTATCCCCACATGATTTCCGAAGGACAGAAACAGCGGGTGGCGGTGGCCCGGGCCTTGATGCTCAACCCGAGGATCATTATCGCCGATGAAGCTCTGACGGCGCTGGATCTCTCGGTGCGGGCCCAGATCCTCAACCTGCTGCTCAAGCTGCAAAAAGAGATGGGGCTTTCCTATATTTTTGTGTCCCACAATCTCAATGTTATCCGCCATGTAAGCGACAAGATCATGGTGTTGCACAAGGGGGTGATGGTGGAAAAAGCCGCCACCGAGACCCTATTCAATGATCCGCAACACGAATACACCCAAAGATTATTACAGGAGCAGGCACAACTGGCCCGCAAGCGTTGATAAGGGTTCAAACTGCTCCAACCACTGCCCCGTCGGCAGGCTTTTTGAAAAAATCAGTACCAATTAGAGTTGAAATACTTATCCTAATGACAGTTTTCGGAAGAAGAAGCTAAGACATGATTATTAAACCTAAAATTCGTGGTTTCATTTGTACCACTACTCATCCTCTGGGCTGTGAAGCCAACGTGCTGGAGCAGATCAACACCACCAAGGCCAAAGGCAAGATAGCCAATGGCCCCAAGAAAGTACTGGTGGTAGGTTCTTCCAGTGGTTATGGTCTCTCCTCCCGTATTGCCGCCGCCTTTGGTTCCGATGCTGCCACTATCGGGGTCTTTTTTGAAAAGCCCGGTACTGAGACCAAACCCGGCACAGCCGGTTGGTACAACTCGGCGGCGTTTGACAAGTTTGCCAAGGCTGAAGGCCTGTATTCCAAGAGCATCAACTGTGATGCCTTCAGCCATGAAGCCAAAGCCAAGGTGATTGAGCTGATCAAGGCCGATCTGGGCCAGATAGACATGGTGGTTTATTCACTGGCCTCGCCTGTACGCAAACTGCCAGACAGCGGCGAAGTGATCCGCTCGGCCCTCAAGCCTATCGGTGAGTCATATCGCTCTACCGCGGTGGACACCAACAAAGACACCATCATTGAAGCCTCGGTTGAGCCGGCGACAGAGCAGGAAATCAAAGATACTGTTACTGTGATGGGTGGTCAGGATTGGGAACTGTGGCTAGATGCCCTCGACAAGGCCGGCGTGCTGGCCGATGGTTGCAAGACAGTAGCTTACAGCTATATAGGTACAGAGCTGACCTGGCCTATCTACTGGCATGGCGCTCTGGGTAAGGCCAAGATGGATCTCGACCGCGCCGCCGGCGAACTGAACCAAAGACTGGCCGCCAAGGGTGGCAGTGCAAATGTCGCTGTGCTCAAGAGTGTGATCACTCAGGCCAGTTCGGCTATTCCGGTAATGCCACTGTATATCGCCATGGTCTTCAAGAAGATGCGCGAAGAAGGCCTGCATGAAGGCTGCATGGAACAGATTTACCGTATGTTCAGCGAGCGCCTATACAAGGCCGATGGCAGCAAGCCAGAAGTAGACGATGCCAACCGCCTGCGCCTGGATGATTGGGAACTGAGAGAAGATATCCAGCAGCATTGCCGCGATCTCTGGCCACAAATCACCACAGAAAACCTCAGTGAGCTGACCGACTACCGTGAGTACAAGGCCGAATTCCTCAAGTTGTTTGGCTTTGGTATCGAAGGCATAGACTATGATGCCGACGTTAATCCGGCGGTTGAGTTTGATGTTATAGAGCTCTAAACAAGGTGCAGGCAAGTATCAAGTCGCTGTAAACGCTGCTCTTGATTAAATGCACAAAAGAAACGCCCCCAATTGCCTTAGCTATTGGGGGCGTTTTACCTTTTCGGGTATTTTTGATTAGAAGCTCAGGCTGGTGCTGGCCTTTTGCTTATCATTGTCGGTCACTGTCAGTGTCACTTCATTGGCACGACCGCCAATACGCATGGCAACCGGGCCGTTGAATCTACGCCCATCGTTGAAGCGCCACTGCTGCTTTTTGATATAACCGTCAGGATCATAGCTCTCGGAGATAAACACCTGCAGCAGCCAAAGATCCAGATGACGGATAACCGCCACAGGCTCGGTCGGCTCAGGGGCTATCTCAACGGTTACCTCACGGCTGACACTGTGCTGGGCACCTTTGTCATCGGTCACGGTCAGAGTGATGAGGTAGACACCGCTTTGCTGGTATTCATGGCTCACCTGCTCGCCAAAGGCTTGAGTACCATCACCCAGATCCCACTCTTGGCTCACCAACTCACCGTCGCTATCACTCGAAGTGCTAGAGAGCGCCACCGCGGCACCATTTTGCTGCACTGAGAACTCGGCAACCGGTGCCTGATTGGCCGCGGCAAAGTCCAGGGCGATGATCACAGGGTCGTGATCCGATGAACGGAAGGCATCGTTGCTGTAGAAACTTTGCAGTTGCTCCGGCGTCTTGAACTCAGTGTTATAGTCCAGCACCCTGGGTTCATCGGTATTGATATGCCACTCGGTCACATCACGAACATTGGCCAGCATGGCTTCATTGGCCAGTGCATGATCTAGCTGTCCCGACTCACCGGAGAACACATAGGAGTATGCTGAAGGCTTACCAAGCTCGCCAAACAGCTCGGCGTAACCGGCATTGGCCAGGGTCGTCAGCGGATCTTCCTTGGCGTAGGCGTTGAGATCCCCTATCACCAGCACCTTGTCATCCTGATATTCTGCCTGCAGGAACTGGCCTATCGCCATGGCTGCGCGGGTTCGGGTCAGATTACAGTTACCCTGGCCGTCGTTCATGTCAGGATCGCCCAGCGCATTACAATCACTGCCCTTGGACTTGAGGTGGTTGACCGCCACCACAAAGCTATCCTCACTGTCGTTGACGCTAAACTTCTGGGTCAGCATGGGACGGTTCTTGCCATCGTTGAACAGCACCTGACCATTGTCATCCAGCGCCGAATTGCTGCTGTCCAGAATCGCCGCTACCCCTTCTGGGGTGACTCTGTCCTGACGATACAGAATACCGACACTGATCTCATCGTTGCCAATACGATTAACCTGTGGCGCCAGATAGCGATAGCTGTCAGTGCCAATGGCGTCGTTGAGACCGCGGGCCAGATCGGCAATTGCCGAGTTACTGCCGAAACCATCGTTCTCGATTTCCATCAAACCGAAGACATCGGCGTTAATGGTTTTCATCGCCGCGATTATCTTGGCTCGTTGGCGCTCAAACTCATCTTGAGTATCGGCACCACGGGACGTGGGGAAACCACCGCCCTGGCCATCGCCGTTGAAATAGTTGAGCACGTTGAAACTGGCAACTGTCAAGGCATCGAGACGATTCAACTCAGGCTCGGACGCTCTGGGATTGGCGGCAACAAAGTTGACGGTATCGACCGGCATCAAACGGTAAATGCCAAAGCCGTAATGCATCACCGCGGTGAGGTTTGTGACAGTATCACCGACTCTGAGCGGGTTAGCGGCGCTCAGGCCTGGGGCTGGATAGATAACAGGATCCGGGTTTTGTGCCGTCAGGCCATCGTCAAGCACTATGGAATCCAGGGCATTGGCTGCCGTGACCGCCAAGGCATCGGCGCCGGGATTGGCCACCTGAGTACCGATAAAGTGACGGCTTGAACCCAACAACACCTCACCATAACGGCCAAGGTTGTAGACTTCGTTTACCGTAAGATGCTGCTCAAAGCTGACCAACATGCCTTCGAAGGCTTCAAGTGCACTGCTGTCATTGACCGGCAGGCTCACTCTGGCTGCACTCGGCAGAGGCTGTGATGTGGCACACAAGGCCTTGGCACTGACATTGGTCAGTTCAGTCAGGCCTTGATATTCAGTGACCTGAGCCCGCACTCGAATTCGGTCGCCGGCTTGATAACCACTGGCGCTATTGCCTGTGTACAGGAACACCCCTTCCGAGGTCAAAGGATCGGCATCCGCCTCGGCATCGGCCATCTGCAGGAACAATCCCTTGAGACCCGCTTCCTGGTTGCTGGTGACTATTGCTTCCACTTCCAGGGTTTCACCGGCCAATGGACTGGCCTCACCGCTACCCTGCAATGCATGAATGGGTGTAGCCGCATCGCCGCAAACCAAGGCGCCATTACCGGGATCTGTCGGTTCACCCGGCTCGCCGGCATTACCGCCAAAGGCCCCCAGGTCGTCGATATTATCGATGGCGAAACCATCCCAACCGCTGAGGTCAACCGCATCGAAGGGGTCGAGATCCGCACTCAAGTTGTCCAGCTTACGCCTTATAGTATTGTTTTGAGTGGAAACATCACCGCTGCCCCACTCGGAGCCGGGATCCACCCCAACCTGGCCCAGGCTGTCGACCACCTCACCATTACGGCTCAGCACCAGGGCATCATCACCGTTGAAGAAACTGGCGCTGCTGGTTTGCTGCGCCAATGCCAGGATTGCAGCGTCGGCATCATTGTCGGCCAATACATGAGTGCCACCGGCGGCCAGCATGCCGCTCAGGGCAATGCTGCTGCCTGCGCTGCTACTGCCATTGAAGAAGATATCCAGCTGATACTGGCTGAGATCGACAGCTTGGCTGCCGGCGTTAAAGAGTTCGATGGCCTTGTTATTGCCTGAGCCTTCAACATATTCGGAAATGATCACTTGCTCGCTCGCCTGAGCCTGGGCAGCAATACTGCCCACGGCCAGGGCAAGCAGACTTGCCTTGGTTAACATATTGACCCCTGAAATATATCCTGATTATAGTGATTTTCTTATTTATCAATAAGTAATGTTATTTCCACATCCCCGCATCCGGAGATGCAGCCACTATAAAGGCCACAGGTTACAATCAAGTTGCAATATGTAAAATATTTATCAAACTTTAGTGTTAGTTAATTAGTCCTATCAAGGGGTTAGCCTGGAGACAAAATTGAAAGCGCCAGAGTAACTCTAGTGTTCTAAGAACATGGCCTTACCACTCTTAGGTTCAAAGCGGCTTAAGTTGGCTGTCACGCAGGCCCACTAACATCAGCTCCCCGTCAGCGCCCAATCTCAGCTCGCCATAATGCCCCTGGCTGAAATGCTCGGCCTGGCCCTCTTCAAAGAAAAAAGCCTGGCTCGCCAATTGCACTTCTCCCTGACGGACTTTAAACGGCAAGCGTCTTTGCTGCTGCAACAAAGGAGCATCCGGGTCACTCTCCTGCGCCACAAAAGCGGCGCGCTGCTGCTCGTCGAGACTCACTCTGAGCCAGCCCTGCATATTGTCCTGAAACTGCCCTTTTGCACGCAGCTCATTGGCCAGTTGCCGGGCCAACTCATAATCGAGTTGCATATAATCCCCCTGCATCAGCGAGCGGGGATCCACAGGTGCCAGCTCAAGCAAGATGGGCTCCCCGTGCTGCCAGAGCTGCTCTTTCTGCCACACGGAAATGTTGATGACCAGCAAACAAAGCAGCCCCCAGATGAGGCACAACCCCATGATTTTTGGCGTCAATTTGGGTTTCATGACTGCTCTCCTCCATTCTGCGCCGCCAGCCACTCAGGCCTGTCGCTCAAAGGCTTGAGCGCAAACCAGAGCAGTAGCAGACTCACGCCAAGCAGCATCAGCAGCAAGGATTTTTCCAACAAGGTTTGCTGCAACGAGTAATAGTAATAACCGCAGTAAACCGGCATAGCCAGGACCCCGAGCCAGAGCAGCAAACGCTCGGCCAGCACAAAGCCGAAAACCGCGACCAACGCGCCGGCGATAAGCCCGGGGATCCACCAAAACCAAACCAAGGCCGACAGCAGTCCCAGTAGCAACAGCACCTGCGAACGCCCATCCAATTGATGCCGGATTGCGTTCATTCGACTGCCGAAAAGACACCAAAGTTGCCACAGCAGCAAAGCTTCAAGTAACCATTGCGCGCCCTGCAACATAGCAAGGCTCATGCCGGAACTCTTTAACTCCCAGACACCTTCCAGCCAAACCAATTGCGGCGTCTGACAAAAGAGCAGCGCCAAGGTCATGGCCATGGCAAGGGAGCGCCAGCGAAGCGGCGTCTTGCCCCAGTCGGCCTCATGACGCCAAAGCAGCACAAAGCCCAGTAGCAGTGCCGGCGTCACCAAGGGTAATAATGAAAGAGTCTGCAACAGCGCAATCAAGGCCAATAATGCCAGCAGCGCGCAACTGGACCGGGTCAAATAAGGTGGCAGCAGATACCAGTGAAGCAAGGCCGCCAGAGCCAGCATCAACCACCAGCGCCAGGAGGCCACTTCAAACAGCAGCTCATCAAAGGCTATGCCATAGAGCACCAAGGCGGCAACGGCAAAGCTCAAGGCAAACTGAGAGATAAACAGTCCACTTTGACCTCGGCTCAAACCAAAGGCCACTGCAGATGCTGCCAGCGCCAGGCTCAGCAACAACCCAGGCTGAATATCGTCCAACAATAACGCCAGGCTGGTGCCGATGAAACCCAGCAAACAGATCCCGGCTAACCAGCCAAACAGGATAAGCATTGCCTTGAGATACCAGGGACTTTGCAACTCTGGTGTCTCTTGTGCTACATCCCCCGAGACAATGCCCGCCTGCTGCAGCCTTTGCCAGAAAAGGCTGCCCGCATTAGGGACGATTTGCTCATCCTCCCAGGGCTCTGTGTCGGCTGTCGCATCTTTATGTTTTTGGGTCTGTTGCTCTGGTGCAGCGGCCAGATAGTCAGCCTGCAAGCGCTTTAGCAGCAAGGCGACAACTGAGGCACTGAGCAGCACACAAAGCGTCATCAGGGCAAACAGCAGTACCACGGCATCACCGTCAAACACTTCAGACAGCAAGCGCAGCAACCAGAGATCAAACAGCGCTGCCGTGCCGAAAAGCCCGAGCGCCATGCCGTAGAGTTTACGCCTTGTGTGATAGCCTCGTATAAGCGCTGCGGCAACAACCCCGTAGAGAACCACAGCAATAAACTGCTCTTTGCTCAAGGAGTCGAACAGTGTCCAACAACTCGCCAGCAACAAAAAGCCCCAACTCAGCAGCCCGCTTGTTACCTCGCTGAGGGGGATGCCGTGCTTGTCTGTCAGCGCAAAACGAAGCAGGCATTGATGCAGCAGCCAATTGAGCGCAAACAGTGACCAAGGGATGGCGAGCCTGTCATCCCCCAGCAAGCTAAACAGGTCTGCAAACGGCAATGAGGTTATCTGCAGTAACAAGCACTGGGCCAGGTTCAACAGCAAGATAAGCAGCAGATAACCGGCTTCCAGTTTCAAACACACCACCCAGGGCAGAATAAGCAGTGCCCACACGGCAAACAACTGCCAGTTGTCAGCCCCTTGCTGATAGCTCTGGCCGATAAAGGCCAGCAAGACGCCGATAAACACACAGGCCACAAACAGGAGCCAGGGCAAAGCGCCTAGTGCCTTGTCGGCAAGGGGTGGCTTTAGCCATCGGCTCAACGCAAAGGCCAGCAACAAACAGCCCAGCAAGCCGGTTTCCAATAACGCCAACTTGCCCATGCGCGGTAAAGCGGCCCAGTTGTAGGCAAAAAAGCAGATAAGCGCCGAAGCAAAACAGAGCGCAGCACTCCCCAGCAGCAGAGGGTTGAAAAAGCTCAGGCTCTGCTTGGCCCCAGGTGATGGCAGTAATCCCAAGGCGTTGCGCCACGCAGCCCACGAGACAAGATGTTGCGAATGCCATAGATAAAGTTGCTGCTTGGCCTGGGCTCTGTGTTGTTGCAAAGCATCCATGAAATGACCTGCCCGCTTTCCTTGAGTGAATTAAGTTCCTATATTTAATCACAAGATCAAACAGATCAGCAGGGTTGGAGGTAGGGTTTGTGTGTCGGACGTTTCCATGCGCGGAAGATATCGAGAAAAGCCCCTGTTTGGCAGTGGCTGTTGGCTTGCCTCTTTCAGGCTTGTCTGTTGCTGCCCACGCAAGTGCAGGCCGCCACTGAGACGCCCGAGTCTCGCGACTCAAGGCCCCTTATCCTGGTGGGCGGTTATGATTTTCCGCCCTATATCCGGCTGCACAATCAGCATCCGCCCTCGGGCTTGAGTATCATGCTGCTCGATGCGATTGCCGCCAGACACCCCCGAATATCGATTTCTGTTTGTTCCCACCAGCATACACAACAGATACGCCGCCTTCAGTCGTGGCCGTTTCCAGATGATGTTGTTTGAAAACCCACAGTGGGGCTGGAGCAAACTCAACCCACAGCCACACTTCATCCCACTGCCATTTGAAGACAGTGAGATCTATATCGCCAAGGCAGAGAAAAATCGCGACGAGCAGTTTTTTAACCAATTGAACAATAAGCAGATGTTACTGGTGGAAGGTTATCATTACCCCGGACTCTGGCAGGAGCTCGGAGGCCCACCTAAAAGAGTGCGTTATGTCAGCAGTAATCATGAGGTATTGCAGGGGATCCTCAAAGGACGGGCAGATATCGCCCCCCTGACCCGTTCCATGCTGGAGCGCTACCTGGCCAAGTATCCCAATACGCGCCGGCAATTGATGATATCCGGCCTCCGGGTGCAGCATTATGACCACCATATTCTGCTCGCGGGCGATGCCGCCATCAAAGAGACCGAACTGATAGCCACTCTGGAAGCGTTACGAGCCGAAGGCGTGCTGCAAAAGCTGTCGCGTCAGTTCAGCCTGCCCTTGCGAGCACCGTCCATGGCGCCAAAGCCGCTGACAGAGGCGAAAGAACCCTCTGTCAGTCCCGTTGCAAGGCAATAATGGGATCCAGTTTGGCCGCCTTCTGCGCCGGATAGAGGCCGAAGCCGACACCGATACTCATACAAACCCCGAGCGCCAGCAGTATCGCAAAGGGAGACCAAGCCACAGGCCAACCGGCCGCAGTTGATATAAGCAGCGCCAGTCCCAGTCCCACAACTATGCCAAACAGACCGCCGGTAGCCGAAATGGCGATACTTTCAATCAAAAACTGCCGGGCAATATCCTTGCGCCTGGCCCCCAGCGCCCGCAGCAAACCTATCTCGGCGGTGCGCTCCAAAATGGTGGCCAGCATAATGTTCATAATGCCAATTCCGCCCACCAGAAGCGAGATCCCGGCGACACAGGCCATGACGATATTGAAGATCTGTTGGGTCTTCTGATGTTGGGCCAGAAGGTCGGCCGGCACCACTATGTCATAGTCCTTCTCACCGCCATGACGGCGCTGCAACAGATGATTCAGGCTCTTGGCCGCCAGCGAAGGCTCAACCTCTTCCCTGAGCGACAGCTTAATCATGTCCAGCTCATCTTCAAGCGCCTTGAACTGCATCTTTTTCAGGGCGCTCGACAGTGGAATAAACACCTGATTGCGCTCGCCCCCAAGCTTGACGCCCTGGATTTTGGACTTACCGCGATTGGCATCGGCCAAGATACCCACCACGGTAAACCATTGATGGTTAATCTTGATGTTCTTGCCAAGGGCGTCGCCCTTGGGAAACAGGCTGCGGGCCGCCTCTGGCCCCAACACGGCGACCTGGCGAAAGTAAACTTGATCCTGCTCGGTAAAAATCTGCCCTTCACTGAGCTTGAGCGACGTCAGCCCAAAATAGCTGGGAGTCACTCCCATCACACTGGCATCGCTGCGCCCCTCGGCAGAAAACAGGCTGAAGGCCTTTACTTCCTTGGCGGCGCCCCAATCCTGGATAAAAGGCAAGGTGTCTCTGGCACTGTCGATATCACGCAGGCTCAGACCGACACTGTGTTCACGAATCGATTTCAGCGCCTCGCCGTCATTGCTGCGGCTGTTGACCACCAGATTGCGAACCCCCATGGATTCAATCATCTTCAAGGCTTCACGCTCGGCACCCTCACCGACGCTGAGCATGGCTATAACGGCGCCGACACCGAATATCATCCCCAGCAGCGTCAAGGCGGTACGCAGCTTATGGTGGCGCATCTCATCGAACGCCTGGGCAAATCCTTGCCATAGCCCTATCACCGGACTCATAGCTGACTCCTCTTGGGTGGGGGTGTCAGGGCTATTACATCACCGGGATTTAGCCCGGCGGTAATTTCGGTGCGGTTAAGGGACCTGTGCCCCGGAGTCACATCCCGGCGCACAAACCCGCCGCCCTGCTTGAGAAACACCCAGTAGCGCCCATCTTTTTGAAACAGGGCTTGATTGGGTACAGTCAATACATCATTGAGATCCAGCACCTGTACCTTGGCGTTCACTTGTCTTCCCGGCTGCATAATGGCCGGCAAAGTTTGATCCAGGCTGATGGTGAACTGGAAATAGTTTACCGGGCTATCTCTGTCTTTGGGCTTGGCCAGCGCATCGACCTGGGTCACTGTGCCGCTAAAAGGCCTCTCAGGATAGGCATCCAGAGTCACGGTGGCCTGCTTGCCGATGGCGAGCCCCACAGCTTCCGATTCAAGCACATAGACCCTTGCCTGCATCACGGAAGTATCCGGCAATATACCTATGGGGAATCCGGACCAGATCATGTCACCCACCACAGGAAAGGCGCCATCCCAGCCAGCCTGATAGACAAACAGCCCATCGTGCGGCGCGATGATCTCCATCTGTGATAGATTGCCCTGATACCTGTCCATCTTGGCCTGATGGCCTTTCTGTTTCAGCTTGATAAGCGCCTGCTCGGCATCGGCCTGCGCCTGGTGCTGAGTGCCGCCCCACTGAAAATAATCCAGCTTGGCATCCAGATATTCCTTGTTGCGCATCTGATCTATGATGTCGATTTTGGTGTAGACCCGCTCATCTTCACTGAAAAAGCGCTCGGCCAACTCCCGCTCATTACCTGTAACCTTGCTTCCCAGAGTCAAACTCTGGCTCAAGGTGAGATCTTTCTCTGTCTGGATCTGTGCATCCTGAGCCAGGCGCTCAAAGTCGAAGGCTTCCATCTGCAAGCGAAACGACTCACGGGTATCATCGAGCCTGGCCACCACATCCCCGGCCTTAACCTGGGTAAAGTTGTTCTGGATCCAGGCCAGGGACTGAGGCCCACGTAACCCCGTGGGCACCACAACGGGAGTGGACTGCGCCGCTTCCAGCTCACCGCTGGCGGGGATATTGACCTGAAACTCGCCGCGGCTGACTGTCATGGTGAGCACACCATCG
The DNA here is from genome assembly GCF_047314585.1 of Shewanella sp. BJSY2023SW005. Taxonomy (NCBI): domain Bacteria; kingdom Pseudomonadati; phylum Pseudomonadota; class Gammaproteobacteria; order Alteromonadales; family Shewanellaceae; genus Shewanella; species Shewanella sp. BJSY2023SW005. Next base: position 31,614 of record NZ_JBKORJ010000049.1, on the reverse strand, counting down.
TTGCCGCTTGGTTGGCAGCCACTCAAGGCCAAAGCTATTAAGGCCTGCGTTATCAAGGCACAAGCGATTAGCGAATGATTCTTCATGGCAGCAATACCTCATCGCCCACCTGCAAACCGGAGAGTATTTCAACCTGATCGCCACCCATGGCACCAACCCGCACCGACTGTTTGCGAGCCCCCAAGAGCCCGTCCAGCAGCACATAAGGATGACCGGCCTCGTAATGCACCGCATCCTGAGCCACCAGAGTACGCTGGCTGTCATCGGCAATTTCTATGCTGATCTTGGCGGTCATTCCCGGACGCATCAGCTCGGTATCCGGCTCGTCTATGCTGGCAACCGCATCGAACACCACCAGAGGAACCTCCTGGCTTTTGTTACGAAAAACCGCGCCCAACTCTTTGATTTTTCCTGTAAATACTTTATCAGGATTGGCATCCAGACGGATCTTGAGTTGCTGGCCCAGTTTAACTCTGCGGGCTTCTACTTCAGGGATCGCCATATTGACCTGCATGCTGTCGAGATCCGGGATAGACAACACCACATCACCGGCAAACACAGATTGGCCCTCCTTGAGCTTGTTGCCCTGAGGATCGTTGCCATAAACCACCATACCGGCACGGGGCGCCACCAATGTCATCGAGGCGATCCCCTTTTTCAGCGCCGCCACTTCGGCAGCGAACTTCTGCCTGTCTCCGTCGAGCATGGCTTCCCGTTGCCGGGCGCTCTCGGCCTCAAGTACCAGTTGCTGCTGCACCAGAGCCACCTTGTCACGGGCAATCACCGCGTCACGTTGGTACTTTTCTTTATCCAGCGCCGCAACTGTGTCATCAGAGAGGGCAAACTTACGCTCGGCCTTGTCCAACTCCATTTTGGCCTCCGCCAGTTGCAACTTGAGCTCTTCCATCTTCTTGGCATTACGCAGCTTGGAGGTCTGCAAGTCCTGCACCGTTGCCTCAAGCTCGGCCGATTTGACCGACAACCTTTGGGTCAGTTCCGAGGTATCCAGCTGAGCCACCATCTCGCCGCTTTCCACCTCACTGCCTTCGGGCGCCAGTTGCTTGACTTGGTATTGCCAGATGCGCCGCATCACAGGCGGCATTAAAGACACGGTATCGGCCGCCACCAGCTCACCGGTGACTTCTATTTTTTGACTCAGGGGCCCCTGCACCACCTGAGTGCTCACCCCATCACTGCAGGCACTCAGCGCAAGCAGTGCCAGCCAGGCCAAACTAAAGCGCTTCATGTTTGCCTCCGGTTTCCACCAGCACACTCATGCCGGGGATCATGGCAATATCCTCAGGCGCCTTGAAACGGATCCCGACTTCAAACCAGTTACTGCGGCCCCAGGCCGGTAGATTGATGGCCTGGCGACCGATACTGGCAATTTGTCCGGGAAAGGCGCGCTCAATTTCCGCATCCAAACTCATGGTGACGGCTTGCCCGGGTTTCAGGCGATCCACGTCCACCTCATTGACCCAGGCGATCACCTCCAGATCTTCCATGGCTGGCACAGTGGCAATTTGTCGCCCCACTTGCACCGTATCCCCCACCTCGAATTTTTTGTTGCTCCAAGGGTCCCGTCCAAGCAGCAAGGGGCCGGCGATTTCGGCTTTCAGCTCCAGGCTGTCCAAGTCCTTGAATGCCTGGGCCAGCTCGAGCGCCGCCTTTTCCTTGTCAATCTTCAGCTGTGCCAGAGTCGCCTTCTCGGTATCCAGAGCTTCGGCCAGTGCCTGCTTGGCCTTGGTCACCTCGGCGTTTATCTGCAGCAGCTTGAACTGATTGTCGGCGTACTCCTTGGCAGCAATAAAATCCGCCGGCACGGCCGCTACCAATTGCGCCTTTTCCTGCTCCAGTAACTGCTTTTTCAGCTCAAATCTGGCTTGCAATACCTTGGACTTGAGCTCTATGGACTGGCTCTGCTCCTGCGCCGACACCCTGAGCATGCTGGCTTCCAACTGTTCTATCTGGTTGGCCACCTGACTCTTGTCAAACACCACCACTACTTGCCCGGGGGACACCAAAGAGCCCTCGGGTAACATCCACTGAATTTGATAGCGCCAGGCATCTCCGGCCTTGGGGACGCTGAAAGTCTGCGACTTGGCGGAACTGACTTTACCTGTCAGTAGCAGCTGCGCTGCGGGCTGCGACTTGGCGTCCGTCACCTTGCCCCCTGGCGCCCCGAATGAAGAAGAGGGCGAGCTGGCAGCAGCCGTTGCCGGTATAGCAATTTCTGAAACAGCCAAGCTTGAAAAAGTCAGGCCCGAGACCGCCAGGCTCAAAAGTAAAAGAGAATCAGGCCGCATCTGCCCTCCTGTCACTCTGCAGGCAACCATCACGCATGCGGATAACCCGCTGGGCGTAAGCGGCCACTTCCTCTTCGTGGGTCACCAGAATAATGGTTTGCCCTGCGGCATGCAGCTCGGTAAACAGCGCCATGATCTCAAGTGAAGTCTTGCTGTCCAGCGCCCCTGTGGGCTCATCGGCCAGCAAAATGGCCGGGCGATTGACCAGGGAGCGGGCTATCGCCACCCGCTGACGCTGACCGCCCGAGAGTTGGTTGGGCCTGTGATCCAGTCGCTCTCCCAGCCCGACACGCCTCAGTAACTCTATAGCGTGGGTTTCATCGCCCTGCCCTTCTGGACTGTATCTCAGCGGCAGCATTACATTTTGCAGCGCCGTGAGTCTCGGCAAGAGGTGAAAACTCTGGAACACGAAACCTATCTGGCGGTTACGCACCGCAGACAAGGCATCATCATCCAGTTGTCCCACCTCTTCGCCATTGAGCAGGTAACTGCCGCTGCTGGGTTTATCCAGGCAGCCTATGATATTCATCAGCGTCGACTTGCCTGAACCCGATGGCCCCATGATGGCCACAAATTCATTGGCTTGAATGTCGAAACTGACTTCATCAAGCGCACGCACACAAGCGTCGCCCATCTGATAGGTTTTGCAAAGTTGTTGAAGCTTTATCATTGCTCTTGGTGGGTATTGCGACCGGCGCTCAACCACTCCTTGTTATTGTCTGCAGCTTTGAACCTTGGATAAAGGCGCAAGTTCCCTATTTAATGCCAAATTCCAACGCCGGGCCGCAAGCTAATTGTAAGCTGACATTTCAGCGCCCGAGAACCAATGCTGTGATGCCTCAAACAGCTTGAGGCCGATGCAACGCCTCTTGGTGTAATTCGGGCCGGGCTCATGAATTCTTGCCTTGGAATCGGGCTTAGGGCCTGACTTATGGGCTGACTTATGGCATAGCCCCTATCCAGGCAAACAGGGCCGCGAGGCCGTAAAGCAGCGGCGGCATCAGGCTCTGGCCACTTTTTTGCCCGCCAAGCAGTCTGGCATAGAGATGCCAGACCATCAAGAGAAGTAGGTTGAGAACAATAAAGAGTATTAAACCAAACACATAAGTTGCCGGCATCAGCTCAAACGCGCAGGCTATCAAGGCCAGAGCAGCAGTAAGCAAGAAGGGCGCAAAACTGAGATCCGCAAAGCAGTCTTGCTGTTCACGCCTGTTGGCGCGGCCATGGTTTTCCTGCGTCCAAGCTGCCCCTTGCCGGCGTTCGCGGGCTTTGGAACGGATCCTGGGCCAGAACTCAATCACCAGCGCGAACAAGATGATACAAGCAGCCAATAACAGACTCAAAAGCATAGTGCCTCCCTCCCATGGACAAAGAGACAGGCTGCGGCTGCATTTTATTGCATCACATGTTGGCCATTATCCAGTAGTCAAGGCGCTTTTGCGGCTCGGCCAAGATGGTTTTGCAGCTGTCTTTGTATTGGCTCATCAAACCACCCAAACTCTTGCTGTTACCCATGGTTTCCAGCATTTCGGCACGGGCCGCAGCCACGCCCTTCTCGGCATCCTGTGCCGAACTGTACTGGGCAGCCAAAGCCTCGGCATCCTTGGCAGATTGTTTCAGTCTATCTCCAACGGCGGCCATCTGCGGTGCATTCATTGCTGCTATGGCTTCAGAACTTATCTGATAATAGGCGGCGCATTGCTGCAACTCGGCGCTAAAGGCCTCCTCGGCAGAACCGGCGAGTGCTGTGGCACTGGAAAACAAGCCGATGGCGGCAAAGACAGACAAAGCAGTTTTATGGGGCATCTTGGTGATCCTCTTGATATCAATGAAGGCAAGCTACTTTAGTGCCTGATGAAATTCAAGGTTTTAGGGTCAGACTGTAGTGGAAAAATTCATTGTCCCGGACAAAACCAATGGACTCATAGAGCGCTTGAGCCCTGACATTATTACGCTGGGTTTCGAGGATCAATTCATCAATGCCCTGTGCTTTGGCGTAATTCAGCGTGGCATCGAGCAGCGCACGACCTATGCCGACACACCTGGCATGCTGAGTGACATAAATATCATTGAGGATAAGCAGCGGCGCCGCCTGCAGCGAAGAAAAGCCGGGATAGAGCTGCACAAACCCCAAGGCTTGGTTTTGCTCATCCGGCAGATAAAAGATCACGGATTCATCCCGCTTAAGCCTTTGGCTGATAAAGCTTAACGCCAGTTCGGGCTCGCTGGGATATCCATAAAACCGGCGATACTCATCAAACAGCGGTGAGATAATCTCGGCATCCTGTGACTGTGCCCGAATAACTTGCTTTAGCATGAATGATTTCCCTTCAATTCTATTGTCCTAAGTGGCGCTCACTCACTGTGCGAGTTCGGCATTGTACTGATCACTGTAAAATGCCAGCCTGTCCTTGAGGCCTTGTTTCACCTCGGGCCATTCGCTGTCAATGATGGAGTAAACCACTGTATCCCTGACACTGCCGTCCTTGAGCAGTCTGTGATTGCGTAAGATGCCATCTTGCTTGGCTCCCAGACGGGTGATGGCTTCCCGCGAAGCCTGGTTGTGAAAATGGGTTCTGAACTCCACCGCCATCACATCCAGGGTCTCGAAGGCGTACTCCAGCAACAACAGCTTGGTTTCGGTATTGATGGCGCTGCGCTGCACGCTCTTGGCATACCAGGTATACCCTATCTCCAGCCGGCGGTTGGCCTGATCCCAGTTGCAAATGCGGGTACAACCGACAATTGCACCGCTGCTTCGGCTACGTACCGCAAAGGCCAAGGCTTCACCGCGCTGCTCACTATCCAAAGCCTGCTGGATATACTCCTTCATCTCATCCGGATGCGGCACGCTGGTGTACCACAAGCGCCACAACTCACCATCGGCGACCGCCAGCGACAACGCCGGCAGATGATCCTGACTCAAAGGTTCGAGGATCACATGTTCTCCGGTCAAGCATGCTTCCAGTCCCATGATTTGCCTCCCTAATAATGCAAGATGATGATTTAACACTTGTTTGATTACCAGACTAACATGAATAAATCATTAAACCAGAGAAAATGTTAACAAACGGTTTCTGCAGCAAGCCAGCTGAACTCTGTCAATCTGACGGGAAAACCCGGCCTTTTGGCCCGCTGAATATCAGCCAGGGCTGCAGTCAATAAGTGCAACGCGCATGCTTGAACGGACTGAGGCATCAACCGTTGAGCAGCACGCTTCTGCTCACTATATAGATTGAATTGAGGCAACCTGAGGTGGTGCTCCTGAAGAACCTTCTGATCACATAGACGGAGTCGCACTTCCAAGTTGAATTCGTGCTTCCCTTGAATCACTATGAGAGAGACGGTAATAGAGTCATGACAGTTGAATAATTGCAGTCGAAGGCAGAATGATGAGTAAGAAATGTTTTAATTTAGGGACCCTATCCGAGGACTTCGACGAGTCTGATTGTATGTTTAAAGAGGTTGATGAGAGAAATTACTTTTATGCCACCAATGAATATATACCTTGCTCTTCTCGTTCACCCATAACTTGGGAGGATCCAGAGATATCAGATAGTACTGAGATTCCTGATATCGTTGAAAAAGGTGATAAGCTCGTATCCAAAGAAGTTGCTAAACTAATAATGTCATTTGACCCTTATGGTGTGGAGATATATCCAGCAAGTTTGCTCATTGAAAATGAACTTCTTACAGAAAGGTACATAGTATCAATAAAGAATGTCATTGACGTTATAGATACTGAGCGTAGTAGAATTATTCAAAATCCAAAGCCCCACCGACCACCTATTGTTTCTCGTCTAGCTATATGCCCGGAAAAACTCGAGCTTATTCCATTACATAAACGTTTGGTTTTTAGGGTGAAAGAGTCAAATACGGTATTTTTTGATGTTAGTATTGTGGAAAAGTTTATCGCTGGCCTTATGAACGGCCATCATAATTTATGTCAAGCAATTCCGTTTGATACATCAGAATTAACCCCAACAATATAAGCGCTCAGAATAGTAAAACGTTGGCCGGGGTAACCCCGGCCAAATATCGTGCCAGTTACAACAATTCATAACTACCGGCAACCCGGAACCAACCGGCTATGCTGGCACGATCTTTATGGGTTGGCAGTACTTCATGGGGGAAACGCTCGCTCAGGAAGATCACCAGAGTGCCCATTCTCGGCGGGATCTGCTCAAGCAGTGTGTCGTCCTCTTCATAAAGCATCAGCTCGCCACCATCACCCTGTTGCCAGTCGGGGTTAAGGAAAAATACCGTGGTCAAGATCCGGTTGCGACTGCCCCGCAGCGCATCCAGGTGTTTACGGTAAAAAGTACCAGGGCGATAAAAGGCGTAATGGCTTTCATAATCGAATAGCCCCATAAACAGGCGCCGGTTAAGCCCATGACGCAAGCAGGCCATGTATTCCAAATAGTCGGCATCCGGTTGTTGTGCTTCATTCAACCAGCGGATCCTGTCTGAACGTATCTCCTGTTCGCGAACACGCTCATTGCCACGGCCGATTTCAGCCCAGCGAAAACTCTCTACCGGCGAGTGGTTAACCTTATCCAGCAATGCGCTACTCAACGTCTCCGGCAGCACATCCTCAAGCACTATGTATCCCTTGTCCGTAAGTGCATCGGCAATCCTGTCCAATAGTTCATCGTTTAACAGCGAAACCAAATGGGTATCCTCTCTGAAATGCTGCGGCTGTTATTGCCTGCTTATTGACAAAGCCACAACCTAAAAAGCCCCCACTTGAATAAAGCGGGGGCCGATTCTGATAGCAGCGGATACTAGAGCATTCGATTTGGGCTGACAATCAAAATAAAACTTTCAATTCATATAGTTACAACACTAACCATCTATTCTCAAAGAGGCTCTTCAAGCTAAACAGGGTGCAAATTCAAGCGCTTGAGTTGTAGCTTGAATCCATTGATGGGAAAAATCGGCTCGCGCCTGTGGGGAAGTTAATTATCTTCTATACTCTCAAACAGGATTATGACTGTAAAACAGTGAATTATGGGATCAGAACGTCAACCAACGCGTCAGTTCTATGTTCGTGCCGCCATCATAGCCGCCGAACTGGAAAAGACTCAGGGCCATTGCAAAGAGATTAATATCATCGCCAGCAATGCCCAGGCGGCATCGATTCGTGCCGGCAGCATGGCGCTGGGCTTTAAGGCGCTGACCCACTCCATCGACGAACTGGCGCATTTCACCACCCACTCAGCCGCAAGAATCAATCATCTGGCACAGACCATCAGCCGCCTAACCAGCGAGCAGACCCGAGTCCGCAAGGCGATGCTGCAATTTGCCCGCGCCAGGGAGAAAGCCCGTAAAGCCCGTTATGGCGACAGCATCATGCCGGCGCTGGAGAAGAACAGCCAACACTTTACGGCCCTTGAGCAGCAGTGCAAACGCCTGAGCCTGGATATTGAATTGCAACTGGAAGAGCTCTGCCAGCAGCTGAAAACCGCTAAAGTGCTGGCCTCGCTGTGCCGCATCGAAGCCTGCCGGATAAAGCCCGCCGACCAGGCCACTTTCAACCATGTTGCCAACCGGGTCGATGCTGCTGCCGGGGCGATCCGCACTCAGGTAGATAAGGCGATTCAATTACTTGAACAATAAGGGAGTACAGGGATGAAGAGCCAACTCTTGTTGGAAACCCATAGCCACAAATGGATCTATTTTGGCCGGGATCCGGACAAACCCGACGGCATCATAGACACCAATCAATATATGTTGGTCACTGCCGAGCAGGCTCTGCTGATGGACCCGGGTGGCATAGAGCTATTTGCCCCCATGCTGGCCAATGTGGTTTGCCACATTCCCATAGAGCAGCTCACCCATCTATTCGCATCCCATCAGGATCCCGATATCATCTCCTCCCTGGGGCTGTGGGATCAGACTCTGGAGCGGGCCCAGCTGCACGCGCCCTGGATTTGGGAAGGTTTCATCCGCCATTTCGGGATGGAGCATATCCAATACCAGGCCATTAAAGATCAAGGCGGCAAGCTGACGCTCGATGGCGTAGAGGTGCAGTTTATCCCTGCCCATTATCTGCACGCTTCCGGCAATTTTCATGTCTACGACCCTGTCGGCAAAGTGCTAATGTCGGGCGATATAGGTGCGGCACTGGAAGACACGAATGCCGGGCTATTTGTCGATGACTTTGGCCGTCACACCGAGAAGATGCGCTTTTTCCATCAAAGATGGATGCCCTCCAACCGCGCCAAGCAGGACTGGATAGCCAGAGTGAGAGAGCTGGAGCTGGACTATTTATGTCCGCAGCACGGGCGGATATTCAGGGGCGAGCAGATACCTGAGTTTCTCGACTGGTTCGAGCGCCTGGAAGTGGGGGTTGCGGTAGGCAACTGAGTAAAATAGCTTGATGCCATGAGCTTAGCCCATGGCAAGTTTTCCGCCATTGAGTGTTCGGCAGCTATCAGAGATAGCGGGCAAAGGCGCTGCCCTCTTTGGTGGCTTTGAGCGGCGCTTCAACCACAGGAGTGCCCAGATAGAGAAAGCCCACTATCTGATCGCTGCCATCGAGCCCCAACGCCGTATTGACCGTAGAGTCAAAGGCAAAGGTACCAGTGCGCCATATTCCGCCCAGCCCCTGGGCAAATGCGGCCTGCTGCATCGCCATCACGGCGCAGCCGGCTGCCAATTGCTGCTCCAACTCAGGGACCTTGGGATGATCTTTGGTCTTGGCAACCACAGTGATCACCATAGGCGCCCTGAGCGGCATACCGGCAGCCTTGTTGATAAAGCCCTCGTCGGCACCATCTGCTGTTGCGGCCGCCACAAAAATATCCGCCAGGCGATTGAGCCCTTCGCCGGTAGCAATAATAAACTCCCAGGGCGCCAGGCCACCGTGATCCGGTACTCTGGCCGCGGCATCCAGGATAATTTTCAGTTGCGCCTCATTCGGCGCCGGAGCCTGCAGTCGTGGACATGATTGACGGGTAAGAAGAAGAGTAAGTGCGTCCAATGCGCGATCCTCAGCTGAGATATCAATGACTTCACAGGATACCAAATCCGCCCCGGATCGCCAGAGGCAAAAAAGTCGGACGAGTTGTTTTAAGCAACAATCAGCCGAGGTTAGCGGTTTTGGGCAGCCATTTACGGCCAATAAAATAGTCCACACTGGTGTAACGGCCGCCGCCCATAAACAGCAATACCAACAGCATAATGAAATAGGTGGCCGCAAACTCAATGCCGTTGTTGAGGATCACCAGGTTACCCGAACTGGTAAGCCAGTCGTAATTGCCGTGCTGCTGCAGTATCCCCTTGGCCCGCTCAAGCTTCTCCACCGAAGCCATCACCCTGTCGTTTGCGAGCCAGGATGAGGGATCGGCAATCGCCAGCCAGCCGTTGGACCAGTGCACACTGAAGGCCGCCACCAACATGGTAATACTCATGGGGATAGCCACCAGCCGAGTGGCCAACCCGAGCAGAAGCAACAAGCCACCAAAAAATTCGGTCCCGGCCGCCAGCGCCACCATCACTTCAGGCATGGGCAAGCCCAGCCCCCAGTCCGGATTACCGAACCAGGCCGCTGTGTCGCTGAAGTGGCTGAGTTTATTGTAACCGGCCTGCACCAGCACCGGCGCCAGATAGAGCCGCAATGCCAACGGTGCCAGGCCATCGAAGTGTCGCAGTGATTTGAAAAATGCCGCATAGGTTTGAATGATGGCTTGCATGAAAACCTCCTTATTCGGGGAGTATTCCTGTCATGCTGCAGTTGACCCGGCAATAAGCGATTTTATTTCAGTCTTTACTTTAGAAAGGTGCCAACAAGCCCCATGCCTGCTCTGCGTCCGCTTACGGGCCTGGATGCAAGGCATGTTTTTCCGGGCAAATGGCCCAATGCCCCTTCTACAGACCAAAGACCCGCTTTACGACCCCATAAGCTCAGGGCTATGCCTGACTCAGTTCATCCAGATCGTCAATCAAGTTGCCCAGCTTACGCTTGAAGTGTTTTTGCTGGCGCTCACTCAGGCTCTGGTGCAGTTGCAACAACAGCATGCCGAAATTTTCCGTGTTCTGCGCCAATTTCTGCTTGTGCACATCTGACTTGAGCTCATCGGGCGATGTCATCAGCAGCCGCAAGCGCTGCGCCAACAAGTCAGAATCACTGCGTTGCAGCAAGGCTTGTTTGAACTGCCGGAGCCACTCGTGACGATACTCGAGCCACATATCCAGGGTCGCCAGTCGGCGGCTATTGTGTTCATGGATCAGGGCCTTTTGCTGCTCACTCAAACGCCCCAGCCAATCGGCAAACAGCTCCTCCAGCCGTTCATCCGCATCTTCAATCAGTTGTTCCTGGTTTTTGTCCTTGTATTCATCCACCAGCTCCTGCTCATCGGCCTCCAGTTTGGCTATCACCTGGGCGACCTGCTTGTCACTCAAAGAAGCGATAAGGGGCAAAAGATCGTCAAACACCTGGGCAAACAGCCGAAACCAGTGATCTCTTGCCATATCCACATGATGGCGCCAACTCTGTGGCGTTAAAGTGCCATCGGCAAGCTCGGTTTGCAGCGTTTTTAACTGGGCACTGTATCTGGGTAACTCCTGGCTGCGATGCCAGGCGAGAAAAGGGGCGAGAATGGCGTCAAACGCCTGCTCCTGTTGCCGGTTGAGAGTGACATAATCTTCCAGCTGCCACTCTATGGCCCAATCGAGGAAATAATAGCTGACCTTGGTGGAGCAGGCACTGAGCGCAATAAGCAGCGCCAGGGCAATAACAATGCGTTTCATCCATTAAATACTTTAAGTTGGCTAAGGCCAGGCGACAGCTTCCCTGCCTGACTCATTGATGCTTTACAAGATGCCAGAAGTCATCAAACCAGTCGAGATAAGACTGCTGCTGATTGTCCCAGGCCATCTGCAAGGCCCAGCAGCAGGCAAACAGCCAGTAGACATCGACGGCTGCAGCCACGGCCTGGTGGGCATCGTCGGTTAAATGCGGATGCTGCTCAAGATAGTGATAAATGAGCCACTGCTGCCCCTCGGCGCTCAGTTGATGGGATGACAGCACCCCGGCCAACTCAAACAGCGGGTGGGAAGCGCAGGCATATTCAAAATCGACGCACTTGAGTCCATCCTCGGCCAGCAGCAAATTATGAGGATTGAGATCCCTGTGACAATACTGAGGCCTCAGCAGACAGGCCTCCAGCCGAGTGTTGCACTGCTCGAATAACCCTTGGGCCGAATGAAGTTGCATGAGCCGCTGTTGCCAGCTTGAAGGCTGCCCCCGGCTCAGAGCCATATCATCGAGCCGCTCCAGATAGATGCGCCACTGCTCGGCAACACTGATGTCGAGCTTGGGGGCCGGCAAGCCCCTCAGCCCCAGCAGCAACTCCAGCAGTAAGGCCTGAGGTGATTTGCCTTGCTTGGCTCCCAATACAGCGTCTGAGCCCAATTCATGTTTAGACTCATGTCTAGGCCCATGTTTAGATTCATGCTTAGAATCATGTTTGCGCTCAGGCAGGCCAGAGAAGCTGTTGCGATTAACAAAGGCATTATGAGCCGCGCTTGCGATCTCGGCCGCGCCTTTGGATGCGAGTAACTGCTGCCAGTTGGCTTGCGGCGCTTGTTCGATAAAGCGGCTCAGATATAACCCCTTGTCAGCGCTGACCCAAATCAGCCCTGGTGCCAGGTTCGCCTTCTCGGCAACCCGCCAACATGCCAGTTCGTTGTTTCTGTCGCAGATACGGTCTGAGCCCGGGGAGTTGACTCTCAGCACCATTGACTCGCTACCGGCCTGCAAGAGCCAGTTTTGGTTGCTTAGCCCAAGGGTGAGCGGCTTGGCCCCCTCAAGCGGCCACAACTGTAGCCGCTTGAGGGCGGCGTTGAGCTCGCAGCTCAAACCTTCACCCAGACTGGCTTCAAGTTTTGTCAGTGGTTTGCCTTTCATGCCGCACCGCTTTCAAGCTGTGAGGAGTCGCGACCGCGGGACTCCTGAGCTCTGGCGCGCCAGATAAAGTATCCGGCTACCGCCATCCCCACGTAGAGCACAAACAAGAGTGAGGTCAACATCAAGCCCTTGCTTAAATAGAGATAGATGGACACCAGATCGATAACCACCCAATAGAGCCAGTTTTCCAGCACTTTGCGCGCCACCAGAAAAGTCGTCATCACAGCAAAACAGCTGGTTGCCGCATCCAGGTAGGGAAAGGCTGCCTGAGTGAAAGTCGCCATCATATGACCGACAAACAGAGACACCAACCCAGTCAACAAAGTCAGCACCAGGTGCCGCTGCCAGGGCCAGGAGGTCACAGCCACTCCTTGATGGTTTTCCCCACCCCGGCGCCAGAGCCAGTATCCGTACAACGCCATCGCCATGTAATAGACGTTGAGCACTGACTCCATCAGCAGCGCGACTTTCCAGAACAGCACAGTGTAGATGGCAGTGCTGGCAAAGGCTGCCGCCCAACACCAGATATTGGCTTTCATGGCCAGCAGCAGATAGGCCAAGGCCAATACCACGGCTACCACTTCCCAGGCGCCCATGCCCTGGGCCTGAGAGCCGGCCTCGGCGAGCCAGTGCCAGAATTCACTCATGGGTTATTCCCTGTGGCCCAAGTTCAGCTCACCGCCGATAAATTTACAGACAAACACCGCCTTGCCAAATTTCTCGTGCGCTGCCTGCATCTCAGTGGCCAGCATGGCCATCACCTCGGCATAATCTCCGCACACCTGAGTCGCCATGGCATTGGTGGTTCTCTCTATGTTGGCATAACTGTCCAGGCGCTTGATAAACCATTGAATAGGCTCCAGATACTCATCGTGGAGCGGATACATGCTGATTTCGGCAGTTAACTTCATTTTACATCTCCTGTAATGAACCGGGGCGCTGCAACACGCCCCGGCCGACAACGGCTTATGCCATCAGATAAATTTGACCTTGAAGGTCACACCAATCTGGCGTGGATCCCCGTAGCGGATATATTGTTTCTCGGCCCAGTCCTGATCCGGCTCATTGCCGAAGTAGAAACCGCGCACGCCGTATTTTTCATCGAACAGGTTGCGGCCCCAGAGGTAAACCGACCACTTGTCGGCCTCATAGCCCAGCTTGGCGTTGACCACTTGATAGTCTTCAGAGCGGGAGTCATTACTGTCTGAGTAGTAGAACGCACTCTTGCCGCTGCTGTTGAGGTTGGCAAACCAGCCCATGTCATTGCGCCAGGTCATGCCGAGACTATAGGTCCATCTCGGCGAGTGGGCCAGTTCCCGGCCGCTGAGATCCACAGGGTTGCCATATTTATCCTGATACAGGTAATCACCGTATTCTGTCTGCAGATACCCAAGGCTGGTGTAGAACTGCAGTGAATCTGTGGGATACCAGTTGGCTTCCAGCTCGGCGCCATAGTTATTGGAGCTGCCGGCGTTTTCGGTGAACAGAATAAAGCGCTGGGGATCGACAGGATCCTGCAGCGAGGCCGCTACCTGCTGATCTTCCCTGTCCATAAAGAACAGTGCCAGACGTGTATCCAGCAAGCCATCGGCCCAACTGGATTTCAGCCCCAGTTCATAGTTGTAGAGGATTTCGGTATCGAACTCTTTCTTGTCGGCCAGCTCCTGGGGCAGCGTCATATTAAAACCACCGGCCTTGTAGCCCCTGGCTATCCGAGCATAGGCTTCATGGTGTTCAGTCAGAGCCTTGGACAGGGCGATATGGCCGCCCCACATGTTTTCCAATGGGCTAAAGGCATCACCATTGCTGTCGCTGTAGTCACTCTCACGTCGCTCGATACGAGCACCGATAGACAGGCTGTAGCCCGCCCCCAGATCTGAGTCCAACTGGGCAAACACTGCATAGTTACTGGCGCTGTAGCGGGAAGTCAACACTTCATCCGGCCAGCTGTTGTATTCAGAGTAGAGATCATTGTCCTCATCGAGATCCATAAAATAGAGCCCGGCCAGCCAGTCTGTGCTGCCGCCGAAAATCCGCCCGGCCTCGTTAGAGCTGAATCTGAACTCCTGTGACAGAGTGCGCCGCTCGCCGCGTTTATCCCAGGTGTAATCGTACTCACAGGGTGCGCCGCCGCACTCTTTCCCGGCCCAGTAATCCGGGTTGGCCCAGTCACCGTCGTAACCGTGATGATGATCTGTAGCGGCATAGCTTGACAGGGACACCAGCTCAAAAGCCTCAAAGCCGGTATAACTCAGCTTGAGACTGGATCCCGTGGTGCGCTGCTTGTCGACGCCCGGCGCATCGGTAATGGTATCGAAGCCGTTATTGTCCAGGGTCCAGGCATCATAACCATTGTCAAAATCGGCGTGCAGTAGAGTGAAGTCCGCCTGCAACTTGTCGGTGGCGTACCAGCGCAGCTTGATACGGCCGCTGAATTCATCGCGCTCATTGGTATCGTCACGGCCCAGATACAGGTTGTCGCGATAACCGTTCTGCTTGTGTTGCTGCAGCGCCACACGATAGAGCAACTTGCCGGAATCTGTCACTGGGCCGGAGCTGAAGCCGCTGAAGGTTTGCAGATTATCATTACCGAGCGAGACTTCGGCGCCGTGCTCGAACACGTCTGTGGGATCATTGCTCTTGAGATAGATAAGACCAGCCAGGGCATTGGCGCCATAGCGGGTACCCTGGGGGCCGCGCAGCACTTCAAACTGCTGCAGGTCGTACAGGCTGGAAACGCTGCCCAGCCCGGAGAGATCGATATCGTCGATAATAAAGCCCACAGAGGAGTTGGGCGCTCCCTGGTATTGCTCCTGCTCACCTACACCGCGGATCTGGAAGTATCTTGGCCGGGAGCTGGCACCTGACCAGTTGAAGTTGGCCACATTACCCAGCATGTCTTCGAAATGCTCGGCGCCTTGATCTTCAATGCGCTGCTCATCGATAACAGTCACACTGGAGGGCATCTTCTCCAGCGTCAGGCCACGAAAGTCGCCGCTGACGACTATTACTTCCATGGCTTGTTGCTCATCTTGCTTTTCAACGCCGGGATTATCGGCGGCATGAACGGGTGCCCACAGCAGCATCTGAATGGTGTTGGCAAGCAGAGTAGGTACGGTAAACTTGGACATAGGACCTCAAATATTCACAGTTTGAGATCCGGCAATAAGAAAGCGAGTTGAAAGTGCACGAATTGTGGCCCATTCCTACGCCGGTACTAGCCGGATCAGGTTCTAAGGGTTCGTCATACGACATCTCAGTCAACCGCAATGCGGTAAACACCCCTTGGCGCGGGCCAGTATACACGAGTTACCAACAAAAGTGAGCCAGGTTGCCAAATTGTACCCGAGGGCATAAAAAAACCGCCCACTCCAATACTCCCGAGTGTTGAGCATTCAACGGGAATAATGGCTCGGGCGGCAGTGGTGCCGAGGTTTCAACTTTTAGTTTGAAAAGGCCTCGCGCACATAGATCTCAAAACGGCTGGCGGTCGGATTCGGCGCCACGGCGCTCACCTGCAACTGCTGTTTACCATGCAGCTTGACCGACTTCCAGGACACACCTTCATCATCCAGGGTATAGCCGCTGGCATCATACCAGGTAAACTTGTACTGAATGCGCATATCGGTAGCGACCTTGCTGCTGATGGTGGCTGTGCCTCTGAGCAAGCCGCCCTCGCCTCTGGCCATAAGATCACCGACACTTACAGAGCGGGCAAAGCTGCTATTGTCGATACGGCTTTCACCGGTCGAGCTGGCATACACCCCGGCCGTATGGTTGGCGCAGCCTGCCAGAGCCAGCAGGGTTGCTGCTATTACCAAGACTTTTTTCATCTGCCAATCCCTTATTCTCAATCAATCAAAAAGTGTGCCCGGGCGGTTGCAATCAACTGCTTGCGGTTGGTTTGCCAGCAGTCGATATTGACATTGGCCACTCGCCGTCCCTGACGGGTAATTCGGCACTCGGCGAAGCTGTCCTTATGATAACCGGCACGTAAATAGTCGATGGAAAAATCAACTACCTTGGGCACCTTACTGGTTTGCATAAACACCATAAGCTGGATGATGGCCGACATCTCCATAAACCCGGCTATCACCCCGCCGTGAATGGCCGGCAGAACCGGGTTACCTATGTTGTCATCTTTGGCCGGCAGACGAAACACCAGTTCATCGCCAAACCTTTCAACCAACATGCCAATAAAGCGGGCGTAGGGCACATGCTCAAGCAAGTGACTGAAATCATTGGTTTCTGTCACTTTTGCAACTATGCTTTTTACATCCAGGGATGCCTTGGGATCTGTCATTTCGTCTCCTCACCCATCAGTGCCTTGCGGAAAGTGTCCCCTATCATTTCAGGGCTTATCCGCATAAAGGAACCAACCGCATGGGCGATGGGGTCGTCTATGCTGTCCTGATAGGCAATGGCCCGGGTGAACGCTACGCTGGATGACAACTTATAACACTCGGCAAAACCATACACCGGCTTGTGGGGCTCGGCGGGCTTCATATAGTCCACCCGCAGATCCAAAGTCGGCGAGATCTCCAGCGAACCATATTTGTCCTTGATGGCACAAACCACGGCGCAGCCACTGGCAGTATCCATCAAAGTAGTGATAACCCCACCATGAATAACCCCGGTTTCAGGGTAACCCACCAGCTCGGTGCTGTAAGGCAATTCTATCAGTACATGGTGCTCACTGGCCTCATGCACCTTGAGCCCGAGGCGGCGGCACTGGGCCAACTGGTTGACGAAACGGGTAGCCAGGGTCGTCAGCGGGAAAAACTCCGGATTGACTTTCATGACGCTGAACTCACCATAGGCCCCAAGGCTTTACCGCCAAGCAGATGCATGTGGATGTGGAACACTTCCTGGCCGCCATGTTCATTACAGTTGATGATTAAACGATAACCGTCCTCGGCGATCCCGGCCTCGGTGGCCAGCTTGGCGGCCACAGTCACCATACGGCCTATGGCCTGCTCGTCAGAGGCCTTGGCGTCATTGACCGTGGGGATCAGATGATTGGGCACTATCAGCACGTGGGTGGGCGCCTTGGGATTGATGTCCCGAAAGGCGGTTACCAGTTCGTCCTGATACAGTATGTCCGTGGGAATTTCACGGCGGATAATTTTGCTGAATATGGTTTCTTCGGCCATTTTGCCACTCCGGTGTGTCGGTTCAGGCTCGGCCCAAGGGCCAAACCTCTGTGTTCTTGGCAGTATAATACCATTCGGCCCGGAGATGTAATCGGCCACGGCGATTTGAACCCCAAGCCATTTAAAACTCGGCAAGTAATTGCCGCAGCCTGGCTTTTTTGGCAGCATTGTCGCCATGCTCAGCCGGATAGCACCCAATTTGGCTCCCGGCACTCGCCAACGATTCATACGGATATCAGATGATCAGTTATCAGATTTGCCCCATAGATCCCCACGCTCACCTGTTCGAGGTCAAAATCACCATTCAGGCACCGGCTCCGAAACAGGAACTTTGGTTGCCATCCTGGATCCCGGGCAGCTACATGGTTCGCGATTTTTGTCGCAATATCATAGATATTAAAGCCTTTGATGAGCTGGAGCGTCCGCTCAGCATTACTCAGCTTGACAAGCAGCGCTGGCTGATAGATTCCAATGCCGAATTGCTGCAATTGCGCTACTCGGTTTATGCCTGGGATATGTCGGTGCGCAGCGCCCACCTGGATCAGACCCACGGCTTTTTCAACGGCAGCAGCGTCTTTTTGGCGGTGGCCGGCAAAGAGCTTGAGCCGCTGGAGCTGGAAATTCTGCCCCCGGAGGAGGAAGCCAACTGGCAGCTGGCAACAACCCTGAGTCGAATCGAGGGTGAAGAGTGGCAGTTCGGCCGTTTCAGCGCCGCCAACTATGATGAGCTTATCGACCATCCGGTGGAGATGGGCACCTTTACCCACGGCAGCTTTGAGGCCTGTGGCGTGCGCCATGATGTGATACTGACCGGGCGTCACCGCTGCCACATGCCCAGACTGCTTGACGATCTCAAGGCTATTTGCGAGAGCCAGATCCGCCTCTTCGGTGAAGCGCCGTTTGAGCGCTACCTGTTTATGACCCAGGTATTAGGCAATGGCTTTGGAGGACTGGAACACAGAGCCTCCACCGCCCTGCACTGCTCCCGTAAGGATCTGCCGCTGAGTATGGAGATGCCGGTCAACAAGGATTACCGCACTTATCTGTCGCTCTGCAGTCACGAGTATTTCCACAGCTGGAACGTCAAACGCATTAAGCCTGCCAGCTTCATGCCCTATGCGCTGGAGGCTGAGGCCTACACCCGTCAGCTGTGGGCTTATGAAGGTATCACTTCCTACTATGATGACCTGATGACACTCAGAGCCAACAGGGTTTCCAATGAGCAATATCTGGAGATGCTATCCCAGACCATGACCCGGGTGTATCGCATGCCGGGCAGGCAGTTGCAGAGCCTGACAGATTCGAGCTTCAATGCCTGGACCAAGTTCTACAAACAGGATGAAAACGCCGCCAACGCCATCGTCAGCTATTACACCAAGGGAGCTTTGTTTGCCCTGTATCTGGACTTGACTCTGAGACTGGAAACCCAGGGAAAATACGCACTGGATAACCTGATGCAAAAGCTGTGGCAGGCCTTTGGCAGACAGGGGATAGGCACGGAAGATGACTCTCATCGCCGCCTCTATGAGGAGCTGCTTGGCCGGGATGCCAGCGCAGAATTTGCCTTTCTGGATAATACCCAAGAATTGCCACTGGCGCCCCTGCTGGCGCAATTCGGAATCGAGATGCAGCTTCGCAGTGCCCAAGGCGCTCAGGATCAGGGCGGCGGGGATGTTGAGGGGCAAAAAATCGGCTTCGGAGCCCGCTACAAGGCTGAAGCCCTGGGGTTACGAATTGTGAGTGTAACCAACGGCAGCGCGGCTCACAGCGCCGGGCTCGCGGCTCAGGATCTGCTGATTGCCGCCAATGGTCTGCAGGTCGGCGCTCAATTTGAAAATGAACTGCAACAATATGAGCCCGGCGATAGTCTGGAGCTGCACTTCTTCCGCCGTGATGAACTGATGACAGGCCAACTGCCTATCAACCCGGCGGCAATAGATACTGTGTCACTCAAGCTCACCGATCCAGCCAAAGCCAAGGCCTGGCTGGGTTAACTACCTGAGCCTTGACTCTCGGCCACATCGGCCATCAAGTGACGCTGGGCCCAGGCCATCACCTGGGCTCGGTTGCTTAAATTCAGTTTGCGAAACACCCGATAGAGATGGGTCTTGACCGTACTTTCACTGACATAGAGGGAAGTGGCAATCTGTTGATTACTGAGCCCGGCCAGTAGTGCCTGCAGCACCTCCCGCTCCCTGAAAGTCAGCACATCGCCACTAAGCTCTCCCTTGGCCAGCCGGGATTGCAACTCAAAAGGAATATCGCAGCCGCCCTTCTGCACAATATCCAGGCCACGGCTCAACTGTGCCAAGGTCGCCTCGGGATAGAAAACCGCCTTGACCACAGACGGCAACAACAGGCATTCATACTCCACCCTCCTGGGATAATGCAGTAACACCACTTTGCAACCGCGATTCCTGGTGGCCTGTTTAAGAATCTTATAGCCCAAGGCCGGTTCCACAGTGGCCAAATCCAGCAACAACATGTCGACATCAGCTCTCAAGGCATCTGTGTGCCATCTATCGGGAGATAAGCAGGACAAGCGTACCAGAAACTCCTGCGGCCAACGGCTATCCATCAGCTCGGTCAACAGCGCGGATCTGGAAACCACCAGCCAGTGCATCACATTGAACATAGGCTGCCCTCAGCTAAAAAACCCAAAAAAAATTTACATTAACGCAACATGAGTGTCAAAGCAGACAACTGCTTGAAATGGAAGTACAGATTCCTTACCAAAAACTCAAAATGAATAAGAGTTAACTGAACAAGCGCCGCTACAGGCGTTAACATAAAGGGGGAAAACAGATCTGGGGGATCAAACATGGAAACAAATACTGCGGGCGAAGTGCGCCTGTCTCGCTATAAGGCATGGGATCTTCCCACTCGCCTTTTTCATTGGATAAACCTGCTTTTGGTGCTGCTGCTGGTGATCATCGGCGGGGTAATGATGTTCAAATCTGACTTCGGGATCAGTGGTCTCGACGCCAAAATCGGCCTGAAGACACTGCACGTATGGATAGGTTATGCCTTTGCCATCAACCTGGCATTCAGATTACTGTGGGGATTATTCGGCCCTATCAAGGCGCGTCTTGGTAAACTACTCCCCAAAAAAGGGGAATTGGCAAGCTATCGTGCAGCACTCAAGAAAGGCGAAAACCCACAATATCTCGGCCATAATCCGGCGGGCAAACTGGCGGTCATCGCCTTATTGGGTTTGCTGACGCTGATCATGGTGACAGGTTTGGTGCGAGCCGGTACTGACATCTTCTATCCACCGCTGGGCGGCATGGTTCAGGAATATATCGCCGCCGATGGTGTTGAGCCTGCCAGCCTCAAACCCTATGATGACACAGGCGTTAATCCAGACAAGGCTACAGCGATTAAGGGCGCCAAGGGCTTGGCGGGGAAAGTAC
This sequence comes from Shewanella sp. BJSY2023SW005, assembly GCF_047314585.1. Taxonomy (NCBI): domain Bacteria; kingdom Pseudomonadati; phylum Pseudomonadota; class Gammaproteobacteria; order Alteromonadales; family Shewanellaceae; genus Shewanella; species Shewanella sp. BJSY2023SW005. The sequence goes on along the minus strand of NZ_JBKORJ010000049.1, from coordinate 10,829 downwards.
ATGTCTACAGCGTATATCTGTTGCTTCTCTTGGTATTGCTGCACATAGCCGCGGTGATCCACGCCGAGCGTAAGCGTCAGCCTGGTATTATTTCTGCTATGTTTTCCGGCAATAAATATCTGCCAACAACGCCGGTGGATAAAGACTGACTGAGACATTGGCTCACCACACAGAGCCAGAGATAGGCACCAGCCAGAAACAATAACGCCGGCATCAAGCCGGCGTTGTCATTCGAGCGATATGCGCTTCTTATTTCAGTATGCTATCTGAAGTACGGCCATCATCGTGGCAGCTATCGCAGGTAGGCTTTTGACCTACGTTCATGTCGTGGGGAGCATGGCAATCAGCACACATCAAGGCACCATCGTGTGGCTTGTGTACCGCATCCATTTCTGCCAGCGAACCGTGACAGCTCTGACACTGTTCAAATTCATAGGCGCCGTCAGCTGAAGGTGAACCATCGGCATGACAGCTTTCACAGCCACCCATATCCGCGTGGAAATCTGACAGCTTCTGATCTTCTGCAAAAGCAGATGGTGACATGGCCAGTGCGGCCAAACCGGCACCAAACAACACACTCAAGAGTTTCTTGCTCACAATAATATCCTCCGATGATGACAGTCGAGCAAAGGTTCTTATGTCAGGTATGACCTTTGTCTCACTATCAGTAAATAGCACGACTTGGATTAACTTAGCCAAGCTTTTGCCAATTGGCAAACTAATTCTGAGTCGCCGCCACTTTAACAACTTGCGCAAAAGCAAAATGTGCGCTGAATCATGTAACCATCGGTTAATTACGGAATTTTACATTTAATTTACACATAAGCATCTGTATCAATAAGCGTTTCAACAGCATAAAAAAAGGAGGCCAACCGACCTCCTTAAGAGAAAGTATTGCTAAATTATCCGCGGTTTCTCAGCGCTTCGATACGCTTTTCAAGCGGTGGGTGACTCATAAAGAGTTCGGTCATTGAGCGCTTGCCATTGATACCGAAGGCCGACATATTGGCCGGCATGGCACCGGTTTCCGGCCCGGTGCGCAGACGTTCAAGCGCCGCAATCATCTTGTTCTTGCCGGCAAGACGAGCGGCACCTTCGTCGGCGCGGAACTCACGGATGCGGGAGAAGTAAGCCACCACCATGGACGCCAGAATACCAAACAGCATATCCAGCACAAATACCACAGCCATATAAGCTATGGTGCCCAGGCCTTCACCCTCTTCATCGTTGCTGGCAACAAAGTTATTGATGATACCGGCAACCACACGGGCAGCGAAGATAACAAAGGTGTTCACCACGCCCTGGATCAGGGTCAGAGTCACCATGTCACCGTTGGCCACATGGCTGACTTCGTGCGCCAGTACGGCTTCCACTTCATCGGCACTCATGCCGTAAAGCAGACCTGTACTCACAGCCACCAGAGAGTTGTTTTTGCTTGGGCCTGTAGCAAAGGCGTTCAGTTCAGGCGATTGGTAGATGGCCACTTCCGGCATCTTGATCCCGGCCTGCTGTGCCTGACGGGCTACAGTCTCGAGCAACCAACGCTCTGTGTTATCTCGGGGCTGAGTGATCACCTCACAGCCCATAGTCTTCTTGGCCATCCACTTGGAAATCGCCAAGCTGATAAAGGCGCCACCAAAACCGAAGATCGCCGCAAACACCAGCAAGCCACCCATGGTTTGAGTATTGACACCCAAAATAGACATGACGATCGATGCCACCAACAGGATGGCAAGGTTAGTCAAAATCAATAGAAATACACGCTTCATATCAGCTCCTGTAAGGTACCCTTGTACCGGAATTGCGTCATTGCAGACATAATATGTCCACTTGGCGGGAATTCAAGTGGGAAAAGGTAAATTATTGTTTAGCTTTCCCGCCCAAACGCCCCGGTTACGCAGAGGAAGCAGTCTAGGCAGGCTTGATTAAATCAAACTTAATCAATTGCCCGAGTGCGGCTTTTTAAGGCGACCGAAAACACCGGCGGCGATTGTTGAGTGTAAAGGCTTTTTGTTACCATCAAGCAACGCAAATCAATCTGAAGGACAGCGACGATTATGACGATAAATACCCTGCTGCTCAGCAGCTCCCGCGCTGGCGACACCCCTTACCTGGAACATGCCCTACCCTTTATTGAGCCTATGACAGAAAAGGCCCGCAAGTGGATATTTATCCCTTATGCCGGTGTCAGCATGAGCTATGACAACTATCTGGAAGCCGTGGTTAATGGCCTGGCACCATTGAGGTTGGATATCTCCTCTATCCATCAACATGGCGATCCCAAGCAGGCTATTCGCGATGCTGACGGCATTCTGGTTGGTGGTGGCAATACCTTCCACCTGTTGCATGAGTTGTACCGCTACGATCTGCTGCATCTGATCAAAGAGGAAGTCGCCGCCGGCAAACCCTATATTGGCTGGAGTGCAGGTTCAAATATTGCCGGCCTCAGCATACGTACCACCAATGATATGCCTATTATAGAGCCGCCATCATTCAGTGCCCTTGGCCTGCTGCCACTGCAAATCAATCCGCATTACAGCAACTACAAGGCGCCGGGTCACAATGGTGAAACCCGGGCCCAGCGCTTGCTTGAGTTTACCTGTGTCGATCCCAAGACGCCGGTACTGGCCATCCAGGAAGGCAGCGCCCTGTTGCTGCAGGACAATAAACTGAGTCTTTTGGGAGATAAGGAAGCTTATCTGTTCAGCGGTGTAGAGCAGGAGATCCCCGTGCCTGTAGGCAGTGATCTTTCCAATCTTTTGAGCTAAAAACACTTGGCCCTACGGGGCCTTGCTGCTTTTTAACTCCAGGGCTCAACCGGGCACTTTGGCCAGCAGAGGGCTCAAATCCAGGTGCTGAGACATGGCCTCGGCACTGGGATGAGCCAGATGCGGCACCACTCCCAACAGCGGCGCCTGCATCAAGTCTTTAAGGCTGGCCAGGTTTTCATCGAAGCGACTCATATCGGCTTCGGCGCGATTGGCCACCCAACCGGCGATTTCAAGCCCATCGGCGCGGATCACTTCCTGGGTCAACACGGCATGATTAAGGCAGCCAAGCTTCATTCCCACCACCAGAATCACGGGCAGAGCCAGTCCCTGCACCGCTTCCGATAAGAAACGCCCCTCCCCCAAAGGCAAACGCCAACCACCGGCCCCTTCTATCAGGCAGAAATCGGCCATGGCATATTGGGTAAAATCCAGCGCTGCCAGTACCGCCTCGGGGCTGATATCCAGGCCGAGATCGGCGGCAGCAATATGAGGGGCAATCGCCGGCTCAAAACTGAAAGGATTCACCTTGTCGTACTGCAGTTTCAGAGTGGATTCATCCATCAAGGCCAGGGCGTCCGGGTTTCTCAGCCCGTAAGGGGTGTTGTGGCAACCCGAGGCCAGGGGTTTTACCCCCAAGGTTTTCAAGCCATGCTCGACTCGTGCCTTATGCAGCAGCGCGGCCCCGACCTGAGTCTTGCCACTGTCGGTATCTGTACCTGTTACAAAAAAAATCATCGCTGAACTACCCCTACAGCCAAAACATCAATGGTTATTTTCGGGCCTGAACCATTACTATCCTGTATGTCAGCGGCATTCCCTTGTCCGTTCTAAGGACTTCGGCCTGCCCGTTAAGTGTATGCCAAAAACCCTTTCCCTTGAGCCCGGCACCTGAGTTTTTGTCGGCGCCGACTGAAGCGCCGACCCCCTTGATGGAGTAAAGCAATTCCCTGAGATTGGCAAAATGGCACTGAAAGGTGCGGCTTTGCGTGTGCAAGCTCTGCCAGGGATGCTGCGCCAGCGCTTGCTCCAACTTATGTTCGGCTGCAAACACCTTGACTCGCAGCCCCAGCGTCTGTAATTCGGGCAAACTGCCCCGGGCCACTATAGCTAGGCGCGCCGAACCGCCCGGGCGCATGACCCGAAAAATCTCTGCCAAGGCGGCCGGAATATCGCCGCACCACTGCAGCGCCAGATTGGAATAAACCGCATCAAAACTGTCGTCGCCAAAGGGAAGCTGCTCGGCATTACCACAAACAACCTGATAATCGGGGAAATTTCCCTTCAGCTGCTTGAGCATTCCGCTGGCGATATCCAGGGCGGTCACGCTTTGGGGGCCGAGCGTGGCAAAAGCCGTGCCCGGACCTGCACCTATATCCAGCAGTTTTCCTGAGTGTGGGCAATCGTCCCAGTCAAGCAAGGCTTCGGCCGTCAGACGCTGCACCCTATTGTGGCGCTCATAAGCGGTTGCCGCCTTGGAAAAGCGCCCGGCAACATCCCCGAGCGGCACGGATTGCACCAGGCCTGCGTGACTGGCCAGAGGCTCATGACTCATGTTGCTCATGCCATCAGCTCCGCCAATGCCGAGGCCAAGGCCAGTATATCCTGCTCCCTGTGCTCGGCGCTCAGGGTAATACGCAGTCTGGCACTGCCTTTGGGGACTGTGGGTGGCCGAATCGCCCCCACCAGGAAGCCGCGTTCCAAAAGTCTTGCCGCCAGCGCCATACACTTGCCACTCTCACCCACCAACAGAGGTTGAATTGGCGACTCAGATGGCATCAAGGAGATCCCCGCCTCTTGGCAGCTGCGGCGAAACAAAGCGATATTGGCGTTGAGGCGCTCAAGCAAGGGCTCTTGCTGGATCAGCTCCAGGGCCTTGAGCACGCCCATACAGCAGGCGGGTGACAGCGCGGTGGAATAGATGTATTCACGGGCATTGGCCACCAGATAGTCTATCAATTCCTGCGAGCCCACAATCGCCGCGCCCTGACCACCGAGCGCCTTACCAAAGGTCACCAAACGGGCAAATACAGGCAGGGATGATGACTCAAATAGGCCGAAGCCGTGAGCATCATCGAGAATAAGCGGGCTGCCGTGCTCTTGGCACAAGTGGCTCAATTTACCGAGCGGCGCCCTGTCGCCATCCATGCTGAACACGGTTTCGGTGAGCACAGCGCTGCCGGGATGCCGGACCAAAAACGCTGTGGCGGCCGCCATATCGTTATGGGCAAAACGCCGTATTTTGGCCTTTGAGTCGCGCAGGCCATCTATCATGGAGGCGTGCACCAATTTGTCGGCAATCACTGTATCTTCGGCGCTAAACAGGGTTTTCATCAGCGCAGTGTTGGCGGCAAAACCACAGCTGAACAGTAACGCCGCTTCTGCGCCTAGCGTCCGGCACAGACCTTGTTCCAGCTTGAGATGCGCCTCGCTGTAACCCGAAACCAGAGGTGAAGCGCCGCTGCCGCAGCCATAGTTCTCTGCCCCCTTGGCAAGCGCAGAGATGACCTTGGGATGACGGGCCAGGCCCAGATAATCATTGGCGGCAAAATCCAACAATGGTTTGCCTGTGGCTTGGGCTTGGGCAACAGGATGCAATAGTCGCTCACGGCCGGACGCTGCTGCAAAGCAGCGTCTTTGCCTGAGCAAGCCGCCGCGCATAAGCTCTTCACGGCGGCGGGCCATTTTGTCCAGCAATGAGGTCAAGTTACAGGGCTCCGGCGTCGTAAAACTGTCCCTGAGCCTTGTTATTGATAGCCTCTGCCTTGGCCGCGGCGCGGGCTATTTCAGCGCCCTCTTCCTCGACCGTGGCGGCCTTACCCTGCTCCGGGGTCAATCCCAGACGGCGGAACAGGCTCATATCGTCATTTTCTTCCGGGTTGGCGGTGGTCAACAGCTTGCACCCATAAAAAATCGAGTTGGCCCCGGCAAAGAAACACATGGCCTGCAGCTCATCTGTCATATTTTCACGCCCGGCCGACAAGCGTACCCGCGACAAAGGCATCATGATTCTGGCCACGGCTATGGTGCGCACAAACTCCAGCGGATCCAGGTCGTCCAGGCTGTCCAGCGGCGTACCGGCCACCTTGACCAACATATTGATAGGCACAGAGTCGGGATGTTGCTCCAGATTGGCCAACTGCTGCAGCAAACCCGCCCTGTCGGTGGCCTGCTCGCCCATACCGACAATCCCGCCGGAGCACACCTTCATACCGGCGGCGCGCACATTGGCCAGGGTGTCCAACCGCTGCTGATAGGTGCGGGTGGTGATGATGTCACCATAGTATTCCGGCGAGGTATCCAGGTTATGGTTGTAGTAATCCAGCCCGGCTTCGGCCAGCTCGTTGGCCTGGTTTTCGCTGAGCATACCCAGGGTCATACAGGTTTCCATCCCCAGGGATTTAACCTCCTGCACCATCTGCTTGAGATAAGGCATATCGCGTTCATGCGGGTTACGCCAGGCGGCTCCCATGCAGAAACGGGTCGCACCGGCGGCCTTGGCGCTTCTGGCCTCTGTCAATACCTTTTCCATCTCCAGCAGACGCTCTTTTTCCAATCCTGTGTCGTAGCGGGCGCTCTGGGGGCAATATTTGCAGTCTTCCGGACAGGCACCCGTCTTGATTGACAACAGACGACTGACCTGAACTTCATTGGGATTGAAATGGGTTCTGTGCACGCTGTGGGCACGAAACAACAAATCATTCATCGGCAGGGCAAAGAGGGCTTCAACCTCTTCACGGCGCCAGTCATGGCGCAGCTCTGTATTGGACATATTCTGTGTTACCTGAGTCTGATCTATTTGTTGCTGAAGCCGATTTTCCCGATTAATCCATCGGGATCCGGGTTCAGCTGGCTGCTTGAAGGCCTGAATTATTTTCGTTAGCATACCCGCGACGCCCTCACTGTCAACGCCAACCAGTTGCACAGGTTTACCTTTGGTTAATATATGAGCATAGATTATTGTTTTGACCGTCAGCATATCTGGCATCCCTACACTTCCATGAGCCACACCCTACCCGTTTATGGGGTTAAAGCCGCCGAGGGCGTACGCCTGACGCTGGAGGATGGTCGCGAGCTTATCGACGGCACCAGCTCCTGGTGGGCCTGCGTCCATGGTTACAGCCACCCGGCAATTCTCAACGCCATGGAAGAGCAACTCAAACGCCTGAGCCATGTGATGTTCGGAGGGATCACCCATGAGAGCGCCATAGAACTGTGTCGCCAACTCATCACTATCACCCCGGAGCCACTGACCAAGGTGTTTCTGGCTGACTCAGGCTCTATTTCGGTGGAGGTGGCGCTGAAAATGGCGCTGCAGTACTGGCAAGGACAAAACAAGACTGAGAAAAACCGCATCATGACGGTCAAGCAGGGCTACCATGGCGACACGTTCGCCGCCATGAGCGTCTGCGACCCGGAGGGCGGCATGCACACCATGTTTGGTGACAATGTGGCCCGGCAACTGTTTGCCCCGGCGCCGAGCACACCCTTTGGTGAAACCGCTAAAGCAGATGACATCGCCGGACTCGAAGCCATGCTGGCCGAGCACGGCAAGCAAACCGCCGCGCTGATCCTCGAGCCCATAATGCAAGGTGCCGGTGGCATGTGGTTTTACAGCGCCGACTATCTCAAGGCGGCTAGAGCCCTGTGCGACAAGTACGATGTGCTGCTGATCCTGGATGAAATCGCCACAGGTTTTGGCCGTACCGGTAAGCTGTTTGCCTGCGAACACGCAGACATAGCGCCGGACATCATGTGTGTCGGCAAGGCGCTCACCGGCGGCTATATCAGTCTGGCGGCGACGCTGTGCAGCGATAAAGTGGCGGCGGGTATAGACAGCTCCCCTGCCGGCGTATTTATGCATGGGCCGACCTTTATGGCCAATCCTCTGGCCTGTAGCGCCGCCCGCGCCAGCCTGGCACTGCTGGCAAGCGGTAAGTGGCAAGCTCAGGTCAAGGCCATTGAAACTCAGCTTAAACAGGAACTGGCACCGGCAGCGGTACTGCCGGGAGTCAAAGCGGTACGGGTGCTTGGCGCCGTTGGGGTACTGGAGATGCACAAACAGGTCAATACCGCGGCGCTGCAGGCCGAATTTGTTGCCCGCGGCGTGTGGATCCGTCCCTTTGGCAAACTCATCTATATCATGCCGCCCTATGGTATCAGCGCAGAAGAGCTGAGCTGCCTGAGCCAGGCCATGCTGGAAGTGGCCGCACTGACGAGCGAGCAAAATCAAGATGACAGCGCCTTCGTCAGTCACGGCTGAGCCCGCTACACCTCAACTCTACTCAGGACAGCAAAAAAAGCGGCTCAAATGAGCCGCTTTGTCTTGAGGTAAACCAAGCCTTGCAGGGAATGTTTACTCAATAGAACCCTTTTAGAACTTATGGTACTTATCGATACCAAAGGTTCTGCCGGTGTCATGGCAAGTCGCACAGGATTCGGCACTTGGCTGCTTGAACCACTCAACAGCCGGGATATCCACGCTGATATCACCGCCATTTTGGCTCATATGCGCCTTGGCCGAATCACTGGTGTGGCAGGCATAACAGTTTGCGGTGACCGGGCTGGTCATCTTGCTGCCGGGCTCCAGAATATACTGGTTGGGCACAGCGGCCAGCGACAGGCCATCCTGGTGACAGGCTACACAACTGCTGGCCGGTGCAATCGCTGCGGCGCCGTTGGCTTTTCCTGTCTGACTCCAGTTACCATCGGCATCCTGAGCCACTTCACCGACGGTAGCCCCCTTACCCCAGTGCCAGCTGTGGATCATGGGACCGAAGCCGGCACCATAATCGGCGCTGGTGCGGGCCATTCCGTTGCCGTGACAAGCGATACAACCCTTACCACCGTTATCGAACTCACCGTTCTTGTGGAAGGCAGTCACATCGTTATGGCAGGTGATACAGCTGCTGTCAGCCACCACCTGACGCCGATCAAAGCCGGAGATCTTGCTGCCATCGGCCGGACTGATCACATCTGAGTAAGCTGTGAAGGAGACCCCCATGGAGCCGTCATAACCATTGGCACGAATGCGATCACCTGTCTGACCACGTACCTTGCCATCATAGTACTGCCAACCTTCGCTGGAGAAAGTCACCCGCGCCGAGAACATATAACCGGCATTCTCATAACCTGCGGCTATGTTGGCCGCCGCATAACACACAGTGCGGGTACCATCGGCATTGTCCGTCTTGGTTTCTGAGTTACGGGCGCCCGGGCGGCCCACCAAGCCATGGTTGTCATAGGCATGCAAGTATGCGCCGGCATAGACTATCGGCTTGGCGGCAACATAACCTGCGGTGGCATAATCGGCATTATAGTTGTTGCCGATATTGACCAGATTACCCTCTTTATCCTTGACACTGATGGTAGAACACCAACCACCGGCACCATCGGATTCAGGGGTAGAAAGCGCCACTGTGTAACCAAGGCGCAGCGCTTGCAACTTGGTGATCCCGGCTTTCTGTTCATGCAGTTCACGGAAGTCCAGACCATTTGAAGGCACTATGTCTCCGGCCGGTGTCCCTTCTTTACCATGACAATCGATACAACCAGGGCCGGTAAAGTTACTGTTGATCGGCGCATCAGTATGGCAACTGCTGCAGTTGAGCACGCTGAAGTCCTTGCTGAACTCCCTGTGATTGATGTGACCTATCTTGGATAAGGCATTGGTGGCATAGCCACCGATGGAGAATCCTTCATCATTGGTCGCTGCGCGACTGACTGAGCCGTGACAGACCAAGCAACCTGCCACAAAATCCACTTCACCGTCCATGCCTTCAGCCACGTAGCTGGCGTGACGACGAGGACTGAGTGAATAATCCACGTGACAGGCATAACAGGCTTCTGTTGTGGTACCAGGGCGGGATTCCACTTTGCTTATATCTTAACCAAATAACAACTCTGAGCGAAATGTAGGACTCCAACCAGCACGGCGGCGCTTACCTGCCAGACTGTCTTTTTTGCCTTGGTGCTGCCTTATCGCACTCAGAGCCGCTCGGTTAAATAGGGCGAGATGCTTTGCGCCATCAGGATCCGTTACCTTCAGCGCATCTTCGCGGAAGACCACATCCAGCACCCAATGGAGCTGATTTTCTACCCCCCAATGCTCTCGAATAGTCCTCGCGGCCTCTTCGGCATTGAGCGGTAAGGAACTGACATACCAGCGTGAAGAACATGATGTTATTCCATCGACTGTCCGTTCACTGGCAACTTCGATAAATGAGGTGATGTGCGGCCACTTTTTCTTAAGTTCCGCTGATAATTCTGCTTCTATCTGCATGACTGTTCGGCGCTCCCTGCGGCCATGACCCATGTTGAACTGCTCAAATATAGCCAGTTCTGGCTGCTCATACGCTTTACTGAAGCTGGTTTTGACTGCTTCAAATAATCCCGGCTGGTTCGACTTGAGCTGAATAATGAAATCACCGTTCCCCTGTTTAATTTTGTTCATGGTAGACACCTGACAATGCAGTGCATCCAGCGTCAGAACGGCATTATCCAGTGCCATAGCATCAATCATGTTGCGGGCGACTTCAGCTTCTTTCCCTTTAGAATGTGAACTGTCTTGGTAAAGTGTAATGCCGTTGCCGACATCAAATGCGCTGACAACATGGAGTGCATTCTTAGCATCCTCACTCCACGCCCCGCGCAGGGTTTTTCCATCCAGCGCGATAACGGTTTTCCCTTCCGTTTGCCGTTGCTCATTGATCCAGCCAAATATGGCTTGAAGGAGCAGTTCGCTGTCCAATGCTTTGATTATATTACTGATACAATGCCTTTTAGGGATGCCATTTTCAAATTTTCGGTACAGACGGAGCCAATCTAGCTGTTCTTCTCCGAATTCCTGAATGGACTTCCACCCAGTCGCACCGCTGAGGATAGCACTGAGTGTCAGGAACACCACATCCACTAAATTATGCTTTAGATTGATGTCCTTACGGGGATCGGTAATCTGTTCTAGTTGTTTCAAAAGGGTCATGGTCATCTGTGGATTAAGGGCAAGGCAGATCAGATCATGACCAACCGTAAAAGTTCAATTTAAAGTGGGATCCCGCCCTG
>NZ_JBKORJ010000048.1:0-81286 GCF_047314585.1 Shewanella sp. BJSY2023SW005 | reverse complement strand
GATGAGTATCCGCATCGGCCACCACGGTGGCGTAACGATGGCCTTTGAACAGGGCAAACTCGTCCATGACCAGGCGTTTGACACGACTCCAATCATGAATATTCGATGTTGAGAACGGTTGGGGTTGGTCATTGTTTTGGTTTGGCGACTAAACAATAACTCTCCAACCGTTTTCATTTCCAGTCCACGCTAATATTCGATGGGGCTTTTTTACTTTCTAGCGACTTTGCATTCTCACTGAGAGAGTACACTCCTTAGCGGAATGGTATAATGCCCGCATCTGCATGCAATAAGGTAAACCCGTGTTCCACATCGCCCTCTATGAACCCGAAATCGCCCCCAATACCGGCAACATTATCCGTCTCTGCGCCAACAACGGCTGCGAGCTACACCTGATAGAGCCTTTGGGTTTTGATCTGGAAGAGAAAAAACTGCGCCGGGCCGGGCTGGATTATGGCGATCTGACCCGAGTAAACCGTTACCCGGATTTCCCGCACTTTCTCGCAGCCATGGCGGGCAAACGCATTTTGGCTTGCACCACCAAGGGCAGCCGGCCACATTCTGAGCTCGAGTATCGGCAAGGTGATGTGCTCTTGTTTGGCCCAGAGAGCCGCGGCCTGCCTCAGGAAATATTGCAGAGCATTGCTGCAGAGCACAGACTGAGGATCCCTATGGTGCCCTCCAGCCGCAGCCTGAACCTTTCCAACGCAGTGGCTATCATCAGCTATGAAGCATGGCGTCAACAGGGTTTCAGCGGCGCTAAATAAATCAGCGATGTTGCAGTGAGATGGCTCTGTAGGTTTGATAGCTATCCGAGTCCTCATCCAGATAGTGCAAATTCTGGCGCCAGAGCCAGCCGTCATTGTCGGCTTCGAATAGCAGTTGGATCAACGCCGGGCGTCCGCCGGACTGCCCTTCACCCAACAGGGAAAATCCGCGGCCCTGATGGTAAAGAGTGAAGGATTGAAAGCGTTCTTCGGTCACACCATCAAAGTACCAGAGCCCCACGCTGGGGTCTTGGTCTCTGAACCACCAGGTTTCACTCAGGGGATGGCGTGCCCCTTCACTGACGCTGAGTAACAACTGACGCTTGTCTTTACTGCAGATGGCATCCAGGCTGAGCTCCTTCGGGGGTTGTCCGCTTTGGGCGCCATCCCCCTGCCAATGGCCATTGAGCGCTTCACAGAATTGGCTAAAGGAGGCCTTGCCGGCCCAGGCGGGTTGCCAGGCCAAGGCCAGGGAAATAATAAACAGGCGTAGAAAATCAGAAGAGTTCGATATCGTTGTTGTTTTGCTTGAGATGTTCATCTTGATACTGGTTCAAAGCCTCGTGTAGTGGCATTCCCTGCAGCACAAGATCAAACATTTTGCGTTCACAGTCCAGCGAGTATGTCGACTTAATCGTACGCTGTAACATTTTCCAGGCATGTTCCGAGGTGCGACTATGCTCATCCCGCAGAACTTCCTCAGTCAGCGCCAGCCCGGTCACCACATGGTTGAGCCTTTGTGACAGGCGATCATAGAACTGAAAAGCCACTATGCCTTCATTGACCTTACCGGCCAGATGGCGGCCATGATCGCAGATCTCGGCCGGAGTATTCTCCTGAGTTTCCAACCAAGCATTCACCTCACGCAATTGCTCCGCCATGTCGGTAAACAGACTCCCTAAACCGGTGACATTGTGTTCACCGTCAGTCAGGGTCAACTCTATCTGAGCTATCGACAACAACAAGAGTTTTACCGTTTCCGAAATATGCAGCCATTGGGCCGAATCGAGTGAATCCAGAGTCGTGGGCGTTTCGAGCTGCTTGTTATCTGTCATGGTCATGGGGATCTCTGTGGCTGAGTGGCAGGCATAAAGAAGTTTAGGACATAAAACGCCTTTTGCCTTTTACCTGGCACGGCCGGCAAACGGCAACCCGGTGTCGTGACTATGCGTTAGTACCCAGGGCGTTAGTGCCCGGGAGCTTTTTAACTCCGCCAAATCCCACAGTCGAACCGCACCTGGATCAGAACAAAGTTTCCCGATAAACAAGCCGATAAATTTCTGTTTTCGTAGCAGATCTATTGCACAGTTTCTGCGACAATCAATGCCAATGCTGTTATTGCCGGAGATCTCATGCACAGACTCAAGAGCCGTATCATCAGAGAGTGGGATTTCAACCACAAAGGCTGGTTGCTGGAGGCCGCACGCTTCCTGGCACCGCAGTTATTGGCGCTGACGCTGTGGGACGAGTCAGAGCGTAAGCCGCTGCTGGCCATTTGGCCTACCGAGGCGGACTCCCCCAGCTTGCTGCTGGATCTCACCCAATTTAAGGGGCATCCCCAGGTCTGCCTCTGGCATCAACAACTCACCTTGGTGGATGAAACCGGGCTCTGGATCTGGGATTCGCTGACAGAAGATAAGGCGCAGCACTACCCCTTTGCCAATCCGGATGTGCTTTCCATGACAGTGGAGCAGCAACACTTCCACTTTCTGCCATTGCAGCTTTGCCCGCTGGATGACAATCAACTGCTGCTGCGAATGAGTTCCCCCAATACCCGTAAGGGCCGAGCCATTTCCTGGTTATTTATCAAGGATGATCAGTGTCACTTGGTCAACAGATACAAGGAGCCGGACGAACCTGAGCTCATCGCCTTAAAGCCGGGCAGCCCACACTGGCTTGAAGAGATCCAGGTCTGTGACAGGCAGATTTTCTGCCTCTGTCAGGGGCAGTCTGCAGCGGACAGTCAAGAGACGATATTGGCAGAGTACAGATATGGCCTGCCGGACAGCCTCTTTGGCAAGCTTTCCAAAATGCTCGGCAGTGGTCAGGAAAAAGATCTGCTCTTGCAGTCGTCTCGCCTTCTGGCGCCCGGCAACGCCCGTTTCAGCAATTGTGGGCCACAGCTGTGGTTAAGAACCAAGGGCAACAATCGCTTCGAGTGTCATCCGCTGGCCGAGGAGCAAAACTCCTTTGAACTGGCACTAACCCAGGTTCAAAGTCTCGGTGACATCAAACCGGCCAAGGCGCAGGTCAGCTTTATGGATGACAAGCTGTTTGTCGTTCACGACAAACGCAGGCTGAACTTGTGTGAAGTTCAAGCCCCAAAGTAAAAGCGCGTATGCAGAATGATATAAAAAGCCACCTCAATTGAGGTGGCTTTATGATCCAGTTGGTCGGGTTAACCGCCGAAACCGACATCCTTGATATCGACCCGGGTCACCTCGCCATACTTGGCCGCTATCGGGGCTATCTTGTCGCCACTGCCAATCAGCACCATCTGCAACTTATCCTTGGGGAAGTAGTTGTCGACCAACTGCTTGGTCTGCGCCAGAGTCAGCCCATCCACCCGTTGCTGGAATTGATTGATATAGGACTCATCAAAACCGTACAGGTACATGTCTGACAGCAGGCCAGCCAACTGGCCACTGGTTTCAAACTTGGGCGGGAACTGGCCTTTGACGTAGGCCTTGGCTGAATCCAGAGTCTGCTGATCTATCCCTTTCTGCCACAGGCGGCTGTAGGTCTTGAGTGCCAAGTCAATGGCTTCCTCTGTAGTAGCCGACTTGGTGAAAGTACTGATCATAAACACCCCTGAGTCACGATAGGGAACGAAACCCGAGCGCGCGCCATAGGTTAAACCGGCATTCACCCTCAGCTCATCGTTGAGCCAGGAGGTAAAACGGCCACCGAGTATGGTGTTGACCACAGTCAGGCCCACATAGTCAGGGTTATCCTGAGTCACACCCAGGCCACCTATGGTGAAGGTGGTCTCTATCGCGTCCGACTTATCCACCAGCAAGACTCGGCTGGCAGACAGGGTCGGCAGCCCCTGCTTGAGGTCAACGGCACGCAGCGATTCACTGTTGCTCCATTGACCGAATGCCGCTTGCAGCTTGGCCTTCATCTGCGCCGGGTCGAAATCGCCCACCACGCTGATAGCGGTATTGGCCGGTTGATAGTAGCCCTTGTGGAAGGCTCTCAGCTGGTTGACCGTCAACTGGGACACTGACTCACTGGTTCCCGAAGTGGCATTGCCATAAGGATGCTGACCGAAGACCAACTTGTTGAAGTAGCGCCCAATCACGGACTTGGGACTCTCTTTCTCCTGCGCCAGCTCGGCGACTCTGCGGCTCTTGAGTTTATCAAACTCGGTGGCATCAAAGTCGGGACGGGTCAGCACATCGGCAAACAATCCCAGCATGGTATCGGCATCTTTGGCCATAAAATCGGCGCTGAGGTAACTGCCCTCACGGCCGGCATCAGCATTCAGACTGGCACCGAGAAAGTCCACCTCCTGCTCTATGCTGGCCTTGGTGCGACCGGCGGCGCCGAGCAACAAGCCCTGAGCCGTCACCTCTGCCACACCGGCTGTGGTGTCATTGACGCTGCCGACTTTCACCACGGCGTTTAGGGTGATCAGCGGCACCTCTTTCTGCGGCATCAGCATCAGCGTCAGGCCGTTATCCAGAGTGACTCTTTCATATGCTGGCAGTACAAAGTGGCCGGTATCCTGGCTCACCTTCACCTGGGTAGACTGACAACCAGAAACCATCAAAGCTGCGGCAATGGCCATGGCGCCCAGAGAGGCCTTGAGAGAAAAAACCTTGCTCATTGATCCGCCTCCTCTTGTGCAGCCAGTACCCCCACAGTGCGGTTGGCACGGCGCAGGTATGTTTCTGCCACCCTTTGAATGTCGGCCACTGTGACCTGGTTATAGGCATCCGGCGCCTGGAACAGCTTGTCGAAGCTACCGAAATAAAGTTCGTAGGTGCCCAGGGTATTGGCCTTGCCATTGATGGTTTCCATACTGCGATAGAAATCCATCAGCTTGATATTTTTTGCTTTTTCCAACTCTTCAACCTTAATGCCGTCACGGGCAATACGGTTGACCTCTTCGATCAATGCCTGCTCCAGAGTGGTGGCGCTGACACCTGGGGCCGCCACCCCAAGGATGTACAACAGGTTGGGGTCAAAAGACATGGGCATATAAGTCTCGGCGGCAATCGCCAACTGCTTGTCCACCAAAGCCTTGTAGAGGCGCGAGCTGTTGCCTTCACTCAGAATCGAGGTCAGCAGATCCAGCGCGTAATAGTCTTTATTGGTGGTGGCCGGTACGTGATAGGCCAGCATGATATTGGGCGTGCTGACAGACTCCTTCTTGACGAAGACCCGTCGTTCCCCTTTTTGCAGCGGCTCGACTGTCTTCACCGCCTTGGGTGGCTCTTGCGCCGGGATAGGGCCAAAGTAACGCTGGGCCAGACGCTTGACCTCGGCCAGCTTAACGTCACCGGCAATCACCACAACCGCATTGTTGGGGGCATAGTAGGTCTTGTGATACTGCACCAGATCTTCCAAGGTCCAGGCCGCAATATCAGATTCATGGCCAATCACAGACCAGCTATAGGGATGCGCCCTGAAGGCCACACCTTTTACCTCTTCCTGCAGGGTACGCCAGTTGGAGTTTTCCAGCCCTGTGGTACGCTCGGAGGCAACTACGCCGCGCTCACTCTCTACCATCTCGGCATTGATATCCAACGCCGCAATCCGATCGGCTTCCAGATCAAAAATGGTTTCCAGAGCATTGGAAGGGAACCAGTCGGTATAAACGGTCACGTTTTCAGTAGTGTAGGCGTTGTTGGCGCCACCGGCCGCTTCCATGGTGCGGTCAAACATCTTAGGGCCGTATTTCTTGGAGCCATTGAACATCATATGCTCGAAGAAGTGGGAGATCCCTGTGATCCCGGGCACCTCGTTGCGTGAACCCACCTTCCAAAACAGATACATGTTGGCATTGGGAATGGATGAATCCTCCAATACCATGATTTTCATGCCGTTATTCAGGGTAAAACTCTGAATATCTTCGGCCGTGGTCGCCTGTGTTGTCGCCGCACCAAGAAGGCTGGCTGACATCAGCAGGGCGGTCAGCGTACGCTTCATTGGGTCGCTCCTTGGCTGATTGCTGATTTCAAAAGATCCAATATCGGGTAAAAAAGCACTGTAAATCAAGTAACAAGTGATACGGAATTGTCAGATTTTGTAAGCAAAATGCTTTATCCCGTACGGTTTATTTGCCGCTTAAGCTGGTGAGTGCCAGTGTGGTCAACGCCTCTACCCCCGTCTTGAACGCTGCTTCATCGGCATAGAAATAGGGGGAGTGATTGCTGGCCGCCGTTGCCGGGTCAGTCCCCTCAGGAGTTACCCCAAGAAAGAAGAAAACCCCCGGGGTTTCTTGCGCGTAGAAAGCAAAGTCCTCAGCCCCTGTGATAAGCCCGGGTTCCACCAGCCTCTCCTTGCCGACCACTTGCTCCAGCAAGGGCCTGACTTCGGCCACCAATTCAGCACTGTTCACCAGCACAGGATAGCCTTGGACTATCTCTGTCTTCGCCTCAGTGCCATTGGCTTGCGCTATCAATTCGGCGGTCTTGCTCAGTTGCTGTTTGATATTGGCCCGGCTCGGCTGATCAAAGGTTCTGATGGTGCCGATAAGCTCAACCTCATCGGGAATGATATTCGAACGTATCCCGCCGTTGATGGCACCAAAGCTCAATACTGCGGGGCCGGCAGTCAAATCAGTGCGGCGGCTGATAATAGTTTGCGAGGCACTGACAATTTGTGCCGCGGCCACTATGGGGTCGGCGCCATTCCAGGGGCGGGAGCCATGGGTTTGACATCCTTTAACCTGGATACTGAAAGAGTCTTCACTGGCCATGGTTGGCCCGCCCCTGAGCCCTATCATGCCTGTTGGGAGATTCGAGGTTACATGCAGCCCAAAAACACGTTCAGGTTTGGCGGCAAACAGCCCCTGCTTCAGCATCAACTCGGCGCCGCCTTCTTCCCCTTCAGGCGCTCCCTCCTCCGCCGGTTGGAAAATAAACATCACCTCACCATGAAGCTGAGATCGCAAGTTGCTCAGGGCTTCGGCCACCCCCATCAAGATAGCCACGTGGGTATCGTGACCACAGGCATGCATGACACCCACCTCTTGCCCACGGTAGTCGGCCTTAACCTTGGAGGCAAAGGGAAGATCCACAGCTTCAGTAACAGGTAAGGCGTCCATGTCGGCCCGAAGAGCGATCAAGGGCCCGGGATAATCGCCCTTGAGCAAGGCAACGACACCGGTATGAGCCACTCCAGTCTGTACTTCCAATCCCAAAGATTGCAGGTGCTCACTGACCTTGGCGGCCGTGCGAAACTCACGGTTGGACAACTCAGGGTGCCTATGCAGATCCCGCCGCCATTCAATCACTTTTGGCTCCAACTTGGCGGCTTGCTGCTGCGCCAGCACAGTAGGGTCGGCTGCGAATACGGCAAATGGCAACAACCAGGCGGGAGCCAGGCTCAGTCCCGAGACAAAAGATTTCATAACAATTCCCTGTTAGTCTGAATGGTTTGGACGGCAAGCACTTTAACTTGGGGGCTGAAATACA
This sequence comes from Shewanella sp. BJSY2023SW005, assembly GCF_047314585.1. Classification (NCBI taxonomy): domain Bacteria; kingdom Pseudomonadati; phylum Pseudomonadota; class Gammaproteobacteria; order Alteromonadales; family Shewanellaceae; genus Shewanella; species Shewanella sp. BJSY2023SW005. Next base: position 73,872 of record NZ_JBKORJ010000048.1, on the reverse strand, counting down.
GCTCTGGCTTAAGGTTCTATCTGCTTCTGTTTCAGCTTCTTCATCTTGGGCTCTTCGATCTTGCGCTCTTTGGCCGCCGCCTCTTTGGCTTCCTGCAAGTATTTCTGTTCCCGCTGCGCCCTCTCATCAAACTGTTTTCTGGCTTTTAGCCTTTGCTCCTCCTGCCATTCACCGGATTGCTGGCGTTTGAGCACCTTCTGTTCCCGCTCGGCAGTTTCCTTGGCTGCGGCCCTGGCTTTTTCCAGTTGTTCCTGCTCCAGACGCCGGGCATCTTCACTGGCTTTTTCACTCAATTGAGTCAAATCGGCCGCACTCACGCCAAAGGCCAGCAGCCAGCTCAGTAACAGTATTAATCTCGCCATAATTCACTCCTGCATGAGAGAGAACAAAAATCCATCTTCCAAGGACTATCACACATTTTTTCACCAGTTTGACCGATAATGAACATTTTTAGCAACAAAACGAAATTTTGATTGAGCCACAGAGTAGATCTGTTTAGTTTTAAAACCAAAGGATTGAAGTATTGACAAAGGGAAGTGGTTCTCAGCGGGAGAACGACAAGGGAGTATCCTGGATGATCCGATGGACACAACTGCTGCAGAGTCTGGTGGCTGACACAAAGCTTGGCCCCCAGTTGCAACTCTGGCGCAGCGATCCACACTCGACACCTCTGGCACTGTTCAGAGGGAGTAAAATTTTCGCAGCCAACCAGGCCGCGCTGGATTACTTCGCCTGTGTCCACCAGGAAATTCTCGATGCCACTCTCTATGACTTTGCCCCCAGACTGCAATTGGGCGGCCAGAGCAGCATAGAGTTGGCGAAAAAACTACTGCAGGCCGCTACGGCTAAGTCCCAGGTGCAGGAGTGGCTGCATCTCAATCGCCACGGCAAAGAACTGCCAACCCGCCTCTACCTGGAACCCGTCAGAATAGACAGTAACAGGATGATCTTGGTGCGTTTCGAAGCCTTGGATCGTCGCCTGGGCCCCAGAGGTGAAGCTCAGGACGTATTTGGCTTGCTGCCCCGCAGCGTATTGGCGGGCATTCTTGAAGAAAGTGCCGAAGCCGTAGTCATCAGTGATACCTCGGGCAAAATCCTCGCAGTCAATCGGGCCCTCTGCCGCCTTTGCGGTTTCAGCCAGGCACAATTGATAGGCCAGCAACTGCAGATCCTCGAAACCGCAAACGACCCCAAACAGAGAGAATGCCGCGCCGCCTTGGCGCAGCGGGACTTCTGGCAGGGCGAGGTCAGCCATACCCGAGTCGATGGCAGTCACTTTCCCGCCTGGCAGAGCAGTCGCAGGTTGCAGACCGAATCCGGTTGTTATCTGGTCACCATCTTCAGCGATATCAGCGAGCGCAAGCAACTGGAGTCTCGCCTGACAGAACAAGCCATGTTCGACATGCTCACCGGACTTCCCAATCGTCGTCATATGAAGCGCAAACTGCGCCAGGCCCTCAGCGCCAGTCGCGAAGCAGCCAACCAAGGAAAACCAACCACAGGTGCCTTGATGTTTCTCGACCTCAACGGCTTCAAACATGTCAACGACAGCTTTGGCCACTCCATGGGTGACAGAATACTGCAATTGGTCGCCGCCAGGCTGGAAGCCGGTTGCATAGAGAGAGCCGACATCGCCCGCATGGGCGGTGATGAATTTACCTTGGTGTTACAGCATTGCCGCGACAGAGAAGATATCTACCGTTTCGCGCAGCAGATATTGGCCCTGTTCGAGACGCCGTTTGAGTTGGAAGGACAGAAATTCTACCTGGGTACCAGTATAGGTATCAGCCTGTTTGGCGACCGGGAGATAGATCCCTCCGAGCTGCTGAGCCAGGCCGACACCGCCATGTACAGTGCCAAACGCAGCGCCAGTCATATCAATTTCTATGACAGCTCCATGAGTGAGGCCGCCGAACATAAACTCAAATTGCTCGGCGATCTGCGTCATGCCTTGGGGCTGGGGCAACTGAGCCTGTTTTACCAACCCATAGTCAGGCTCAAGGATAACCGCATGGCCGGCGCCGAAGCACTGCTGCGCTGGCACAAGAGTCCACACGAACTACTGGAAGCGGCCGATTTCGTGCCTTTGCTGGAAGAAACCGGTCTAATAGTCACTGTCGGCAACTGGGTGTTGGAGCAAGCCTGCCGGCAACTGGCGCTTTGGCGGCAACAGGACAACGACTTTATTATTTCGGTCAACGTGTCGCCGCTGCAACTGGAGCACCTGGACTTTTACCAGCAGGTAAAATCGGCGCTGCAACATCATCAGCTTCCCGCCGAAGCACTGATTTTGGAGATCACCGAATCGGCACTGCTGGGCCATCCACGCCAAGCCAAACAAACCCTCAAACAGCTCAGGGAGCTGGGGGTCAGAATCGTCCTCGATGATTTCGGTACCGGGCTGTCATCACTGAGCCGTTTAGGCAGTCTGCCCCTGGATGGGTTGAAAATTGCCGGTGAATTTGCCGAACAACTGGAGCATCAGAAAGGCAAACGTCTGTGTCAGGCCATAGTGCAGCTGTCACAGGCACTGGAGCTCAAGTTTGTTGCCGAGGGAATAGAAACGGCCGATCAAAATGATATGGTGCGGCAGATGGGTGACGGGCTGGCACAGGGGTTCTTTTTCGGTTATCCCTTGCATCCAGAACAGTTTGCCCTGGCACATTTTCAGCTTTAGTCAGCGGAGTGAACAGGACTGCCGGCAACAGAGTCATTCTGCTACCACTCCCCTGCAAAAGCGGTAAGCCGACAGTCCCACTCCATCATCAGGGATGATGTACGCTAATTAAAACCGGATTAGCTTATAAATGTCGTGATCTACACGAAATTTTCGCTACCGCTTACTCAATACCGCTCCCGCACCTTGGCCGGCATCCGTCGCAGCCGCTGCGCCACCAGCTCAGCCAGTAACCCATGCATAGGCGCCACATCCAGCCCAGGCTCCAACTGAGACAGGGCCGCTGCTGCCGCCTCGAGTGTCGACAGGCTATCGCTGCGGCTGGCCTTGCGAATGCGATACGCTGTCGGCGCCGTCAGTGACAAATGCTTTTGGGGCAAGGCCTGTAACCAAGGGTTAAGTCGATACATTTTCAAGGTCTTACGCCAGGTGCCATCCAGCAGGATAAGCCGTACCGCTTCAGATGATTCAGCCGCCTGTAATAGCTGACTCTCATCAGAGGGATAGAGTAAGAAAGTCGGCATGCTATTCCTTGTCAGTTCGGCTCTCAGCTCGGCAAAGTCCGCCTCGGTTTCGCCCACTACCACTCTGGTGCTCGGCACAGCCAACTGCAATAAACGCACGCTGTTCTTGGCATGTTCCACCTCGGAGGGATGCTGCAATACCAACAGCCGGCTGCGTGGAGATATAGCAGACACGGCCCCGCAAACACAGGCCGTTTGCGGGTAACCACATTGTTCACAGTAAGGGCGCGACATAGGTCTTCTCTATCAGAGATTCAACACTTTTAAGACTGCGGACCTACCACAGCGCCAGCTATGGTAACACAACCCCTGCCAGCAACCGGCATTGCCCCCATGCACCATCCGGGCTCTAAAAAAATGCCCGCGGCAGCGGTCAACTGCAACGGGCCAAGGGTGATGCTTAAATCTGTTAAAACTCAGTGATGCGCAAACTGCTGCTCCTGATGCCAGGCATTGAAACGACGCTGGGCCATGATCAGCAGCAGCACCATAGACAGGCTGCCCATCACCAGGGTCACGGCGAATGGCGCACTGAGGTCGGTTTGCTGCACCAAACCGGCCAGTAAAGAGGCGCCGCTCATCTGAATACAACCGAGCAAGGCTGCCGCAGTACCGGCACGCTCTCCGAAGGCCGCCAACGCCATACTGGTTGCCGGACCCAACAGGAAGGCGAATCCGACACACAGCAACATCATGGGCAACATAAAGCTCATGGCGGCAGCCATACCTTGTTGAGGGCCATAGATCTGCAGCACAGGTTGCATCGCGGCAGAAGCCAGCAGCAACCAGAGCGAAAACACAACGGTCGCGCGATTTCCAAGGCGTTTGGTGACCATGGGGGCGGCAAAGCAGGCAATAATGTTCACCAAGGCGTTGAGTCCAAACAGGCCACTGAATGCCAGCTCTGACATACCCAAATGATCAATCAGCCACACAGGTGCGTAGGAAACATAGCTCAATATTGAGGCCATACCGGCCATGCAACAGAAGGCATAAAACAGGAAGTGGCGTTCGGCCAATACAGGCTGATAGCGACCCCAGCGGTACAGCGGCCCACTGCTGACGGTATTCTGCGGCCGGGTTTCTGGAAAACGCATACTCACCAGCAGCAGGATCACCAAGCCGTAAACAGCCATCAGTCCAAAGGTTGAACGCCAACCGAATTGCATCGCCATCACACCGCCAAGCGTTGGTGCCAGTGCGGGGATGACGCAAATCGCACCGTTGAGATAGCTGTAGATACGAGAACTTTCAGCCGGTGCGTAACAGTCACGCACTGCACTGAAGACGACGATAGAAGTGGAGCAAGCTGCCAACCCCTGCAATACCCTGGCAATCTGTAACCATTCGAACTCCATGGCAACCACAGCCAACAGCGCACTAAGCACATAGAGAGAAATCCCCCCCAATGCCACAGGCCTGCGGCCAAATCTGTCAGCCAAAGGGCCTATGAGGATCTGCCCTACCCCCATGGCGAACAGGAAAAGCACCAGAGTAGACTGGACTTCGCCGGCACTGACGCCATATTCAATCGCCATAGTCGGCAAAGAGGGCAAGTAGATATCGATAGCCAGTGGGCTTAACAGCACCATGGCCATCAGTATAGGCAGGAGGTTTTTTGCCATAGGTTGTCGTTCAATCCTGAGTGAAAACTGAGATGGGGCACATTCTAATGAACTGGTGGTATGAAAAGAAATGATATAATCTCACAACATAATTTCCTCTGAGGAATATCAGGGTGAATCTGGATAATCTGGCCCGTATCGACCTCAACCTGTTGGTCATGTTGCAGGTGCTGCTGGAAGAGCGCAGCGTGACCCGCGCCGCCAATCGGCTGCACCTGAGTCAATCTGCATTGAGCAAGAGCCTCAACCGCCTGCGCGACATGTTGGGCGATCCTCTGTTTCAGCGCACCGCCCACGGCCTCAAGCCGACGGCTCACGCCGAACAGTTAGCGCAACATCTGCCTATCGCCTTACAGAGTCTGCATCAACTGACCCAACCTCCCGTGTTTACCCCGGCCAGCAGCAACCGGCAGTTTTCGCTCACCATGGTAGAAAGCGCCTATGAAACTCTGCTGCCCAGTTTTATCGGTCGCTTGCTCAGCAACGCCCCTAATGTCAGGCTCGACTCCTATGTCTGGACCGAAAAATCCATGCAGGCACTGCAGCAGGGGCAGATAGATTTGGGAATTTCGGGAAGGGATCTGCAGCCCAGCTCCAGCTTTCACTTCAGCCAGTTGCCGGAAGGGATCCTGTACCAAACTCTGTTTCAGGATCATCAAGTGTGTCTGGTGCGCGAAGGGCACCCGGCGCTTCAAGCTCAAAAGAACAAGGTCTGGGATCTGGCAGCCTACTTGGCGCTACCCCATGTACAGGTGCGTTGTGAGGGTAATGATTGGTGGGCACTGGACTACTTTCTGGCGGACCTCGGTCATCATCGCCGCCTCAGTGCTACAGTGCCGGACTTCTACGGTGCTGCCAGTATTTGTGCTCACAGTGACTTGGTGTTTACCCTGCCCTCCAGTTTTGCACTGCACGCCTGCAAGCTTTACTCGCTGCAGCAATTGCCACTGCCGATAGACTTTATGCCCATGGCTTATGTGTTGCTCTGGCATGAGCGCAATAACGACGACCCCGGCCACCGCTGGATGCGACAGCTGATAGGTGACAGCATGAGCAGTAAAAAGACCGCCTGAACAGCGGTCTTGAGTTAAATATGATTAGAGCACGAAGGTCGCTACCTTGGCATTGAGGTCGGTCGCACGCACCTTGAGCGCCTTGGCGTGCTCAAGGTCGTCCATGGCGGTGGAGGTGATCTCATCGGTAACGTCCTTGATGGCCGTGGTGTTTTGGGTAATCTCCCCCGTTACCTGAGTCTGCTCTTCCGCCGCCGTGGCTATCTGCCCGGCCATATCGGATATCTGCGCCACAGCAACGGCTATCTCTTCCAGCGCCTTACTGGCCTCTTCGGCATCGCCGACACTGCGGCCTGCCATCTGGCGGCTGTTTTCCATGGAGGCTACCGCCCTGGCAGTGGTTTGCTGCAATGCCTCTATGGTGTCGTGGATTTCGGAAGCCGAATCCTGAGTACGCTGAGACAGAACCCTCACTTCATCGGCCACCACGGCAAAACCGCGCCCTTGTTCACCGGCACGGGCAGCCTCGATGGCGGCGTTCAACGCCAACAGATTGGTCTGTTCGGCCACCCCTTGAATTGCGGTGAGAATACCGCTGATAGCCTGGGCATGACGATTGAGCTCATTGATCACTTCGGTGGTTTGGCCTACTTCCTCGGCCAATGAATGTATTGAGTTTCGGGTCTGCAGTACCAGACTCTTACCCTGCTGAGAGCTGCAGGAAGATTGCTGCGCTGCAGTAGCGGTCAACTCGGCGTTGGCAGCAATCTCCTGGGTGGCACTGGCCATCTCGGTAACTGCGGTAGCCACCATGGTTACTTCCTGCTGCTGCCTTTGCAGCTCAACAACCGAGCTCTGGGTGGTATTCAACCCCCGCTCGGCATCCAGATCCAGTTCGGCCGCCAACTGACGTATATGGCTTATCAGTTGATGCTGGGCCGAGACAAAGCGGTTAAAGTTGTCGGCCAGCTCGGCCACTTCATCATTGCTGTCGACAGTGATCCTTTGGGTCAGATCGCCATTGCCGTCGGCAATCCGTGCCAGCGCCTGGGATACCCGCCCAAGCGGAGCCAACAAGAGTCCGAGAAACCAAGAGATAGCCGCCGTGCTCACCAGCAGCACAAGCGCCGCCAAGCCAACCTGGGTCCAAAGCAATTTGCCGAGCGGTGCTTCAAGCGTTGCCTTATCCAGCAGCAGCAAGAGCTGCCAGTCGGTATCCGGGATGGCCGTTGCCCAAACAAGTTTGTCCCGACCATCGGCATCAAAATACAGGGATTGCAACTGCGCCGTTTTTTGAATGTTGGCCAGAATGCCCGCACCGAGATCATCATCAATTTCGGCAACCGGACGCATCGCCTTGCTGCCATCCTTATAAGCGATTACGGTACCGTCGTTATGCATCATGATGGCAAAACCCGCGGCCGGGATCGCCATGCTGTTAACCTCGGCCACCAGAGTATCAATTGCCAAGTCACCACCTATCACCCCTTTGGCGGTTGGCTGCGCCAAAGAGACCACCTGAATACCATAGCCGCTGTCGATATAGGGTTTGGTGATAATGGCCCGGCCTTTGGCCATGGCATCCTGGTACCAGGGACGGCTGCGGGGGTCGTAATGACTGTTGTCCACGCTGGGATCGGCATCCTGCATTTTGCCGTCACTGCCACCGAAGTAGACAGACTCCAGCTTGCCGGCCGCCCGGGCCTGCTGCAGTGCAGGCACAAAGTCATCACTTATGTATTCCTGCAAGGATGAAACCACGTTGGTGCGAATCGCCAACCACTCGGTGACACGCTGTGCCTGCATATCACCAATACGCTTTAACTCTTGCTGGCTGGCTTGCAACAGTTGTGTTTTTTGAGTGCTGTAGCTTTGCCAGGAAAGCAGAGCCACAACCAGAGTCAATGCCAGTACCACACACACCAGCAACTTGTGTTTCAATGAGCGGAGTTTCATCTTCAGCGGAGTCCGATATTTGAGAAAAGGCCGACAACCATCGGAGTAGCGACCTACAGCTTTGTCGAAATGATCGCATATTCTGCTGATTTGACTGAGTGATAGTTCACAATTAGTTGAAAAACAGGTCAAAATTGCAACAAAAACTCTGACTTTTGGGTTTTAAACCACAGTTGATGAATAATTATTTATTCGGGGAACTCCTGCCTCTTAACGCTTTCTTAATAAAGTCGTATTAAACATGATGAATAATGAAGCAGATTTAACGTGACCTGAGCCAGGGATGGGGTCACACTTGGACCCAAGCAAAGACCGGAGGAAGAAAGATGTACCGACAATTTGCGCAGAGTCAGCCACTCAATCCCAGAACCTTGGCGGGAGCATTGCTGAGTCTCAGTGCCTTTAGCCTGGCACTCTTGCTTATGCCCCTGGTGTTGATCCTGGCGGCAACTACACTCCTGTGTTTGAGCCTGTTTGGCCGCAGCTATTTGAAACGCCAGTTGGCCAGCATTCACCAATGCCGCCAAAGAGGCAGACAAAGAGATCTCTACGACCTGGATCCCAACCTGTGCCGGGATTCAGGCTTGAGCCCAAGGGGCCGTATCATAGAGCACGAACCGGACTAATCGGCGAGCAGTTCCTGTGCCCGTTTCAGGGCACGCCGCTCATCTGCCGATTGGCTCAGCTGCAATACATTCTCAACCTGTTGTTGCAGTGACTGCCACAAGGGGCCTATCACCTCCAGTTCACGCTCATCGGCGCGCTCTCGCGCCAGACGCAACCAAGCAACAGCCTCCACTACGTCTATACGTCCAAGGCAACCATCGGTCAGGGCTATCGCCAATTCAATCATGGCGGTCACACTGTGGCCATAGCGGATAACCTGTCTTAAATAACTTTCGGCCTGAGACAGATCCGAGCCAAATGCGGTGTCATCGTTGAGCATATGCTGCGCCCGCGCCAACATGGCATCCAGTTGTCCCTGCTCTGCCGCTTCGGCCAACCATTGTTCACTGGCACCTGGGTCGGCTTCACAGCCTTCGCCACGGGCCAACATCAGGGCTAGGTGGTATTGAGCGTGGGGATCGCCGGCTCTGGCCGCCCGGGTTATGTGTTCAAAGGCTTGTTGCAGCTCGCCGCGTTGATAACAGAGCACCCCGAGATTGGCCATGGCCTCAGATTGTTCGTTGGCGGCAGCAGCACTGAGGAAACGTTCTGCCTCGATTTCATCTTTAGCCAGCTCACCACTACCCACCAGATAGAAGTAGCCCAAGAGCGCCATGGCATCGGTCACGCCGGCCTCAGCGGCTTGGCGAATAGCCTGCTGCCCAGTAGCAAGCTCAACATCACCACTGTAGCCATGAATAAGGGCCACTCCGTGTTCAAACAACGCCTTGGGTTCAGTTGGCGCCGACTCGGCAAACCAGTGTGCCGCCTTGGCCAGCATTCGCGCCGAGTCACCCGTGAGCGGTTCGTCGGCCTTATCTTGCAGGGCCTGTTCCTGGCCACGGGCAATCAGGGCTCGATTCTTGAGCGCCATACCCAGCAGATATTGCGCCTCAGCATCATCCTCCATCACGGCCCGATAGCAGAGCTCGCGTCCGGCCTGCAGATCAAAGTCATCGAAGTGGTACTCTGGCGCTTCCCGGCCCTTCAGCCTTGGGTAGGCCAGTTCCATCAGTTTCAACAGATCGTCGATGGCCTTTTTGGCCAGTTGCAGCAGTTGCGTTTCTGTGAGGTGGAACTTTTCCGGATGGGCGCCGCGGTTGCCATCGGCCCTCAGCCTATGCAGCGCCCGGGTGATGCGCACATCGATCAGCCGCTGGCTATTGAGCTGTTCGATACGATCATAAAGGTTGGGGCTGTCAAAACTGAGCTTGGCCGGTGCGGCCAACAGCTCAGTCAATTTGTGGGCAAAGCTGCGAACATGCAGTAGTGCCTGGGTTGGCACGTCCTGCACATAGCGCTTGGCAGTCCGGTATTCCCGGGCCAAGTCTTCCGACACACTGGCTATAAAGGCAACATCATCCAGCACAGTCTGACCTCACAGAGCCGCTTGAGCGGCTAGCAAAGAAGATTCAAGCTCGGCCCTTACGGGCAACGCGATAAAGGCGGAACAAGGCTACATTGACGAATAAACCAATGAAAGCCACAAAGGTATCCACCACCAACTGCAGTGGCATACCACCAGCCTGTCCCAGTTGCGACAGCACACTGCCGATGAGCAGCAGCGGAAAATAGCTCAGCAGTACCAAGATTGTCGTGCCGGTGAGCCCGCTACTGAACTCAAAACTGGCCTTGATGGCCTGCAACGGGCTCATGCGCTCGACCACTACCATAAAGTTAACAAAGGCCAGGCGGGCAAACAGATACAGGCTGATCCCCATCCCCAGGATCCAAATAGGCCCTATGGCCGCCAGGATCATGGTCGGCGCCGCGATCGCCATTCCGGAGAACACTCCGGCCAACATCAGCCCAGGCACAAATGCCAGACTGGATTTCAACACCTGGCCAGTACTGGGCTGCATGCCTTCGGTACGCAGCTCCATAAATAGCGTCAACGCCGCGATAAGCACTGAGAAGATCACCATCAAGGCGATCACTGCCAGCATATGAGGAGTGCCGAACTGCGGATTTTCAGGATCGGCATTTAGCAGCTCGGCACCGAGCCACATTTGAATACCCACCTGCAACAGCAGTAAGGGAACGGTCAGCATCGCCAGCTGAACGATATGATTACGGAAGAAGTTATAAGCTTCGGTCAGGATGGCAGACAGAGACATGCAGCTTTCCCAAAAAGGTTGTAATTAAAGGATCAAGATAGACGCCAAGGATACCCAAATTCACGCGCCAATGCACAAATGAAATACAGCAAAACGACCGCCTGTCACGCAAAAGCCGTGCATCGACGCCAGAGATAAGACTAGAATATGGCCCCAGAAGACCTTTTATTTGCACAGGAAAGCAGAAATGAAAGCTTATATCACAGCAGCCGTAATCATGGGCTCACTGTTGGCGGCCCCAGCGCAGGCCGGTTGGTTCGACAAACTCACCAGCAACACCCAGACACAAGCCGATACAGCCACCAATACCCAGACCGCCACTCAAAACAGTGAGCTGGTTGGCACCGTGATGTCACAGCTGGGTCTGACTCAAACCCAGGCCGAAGGTGGCCTTGGCAGCCTTCTCGGACTGGCCAAGACTTCATTGGGGCAAGAATCTTTCTCTCCCATTGCCGACAGCATTCCCGGTATTGATGGCTTGCTGGCCGCAGCGCCCAAGCTGGATGGCAACTCAGGGATGACGGGCCTGCTTTCCAAAGCCGGCGACCTGGGTAACTCTCTACAGGGCAGCGCCATGGTCTATGATGCCTTTGCCAAACTTGGGATCTCCAAAGAGCTGGCTGCGCCCATGATAGATATAGTCAAAAACTACCTGCAAAGTAGCGGTGGCGAAGGCACAGCCGATCTCCTGGTCAAGGGGCTGGGCTCATTGCTGTAAAGCGGTTCACACTATCAAAGGGGAACCCGCGGCCACTGATGGCGTCTAAAAAACGTGGCCGCCCGGTTAAAGCGCGCATCGGCAAGGCTGGTCTTCACCCTGCCCAAGCCGCAAACCGCGCGGCCCGACACTCCCAGAGCCAACAGGGTTAGCCCCAACACTGAGCCAACTGACAAGAGAAGCCTATGATCGCCAAACTCAAGCAGTTTTTGAATGCCCATCAGCAGAGTAAATCCCCGCAGGAACAGCAGAAACAACTGGAATTGGCAGCCGCCAGCATGTTGTTGGAAGTGGTTTATGCTGATGAGGAGATGTCCGGCACCGAGGCCCAGCTGTTACCCGAACTTCTGGAACATACGCTGGGTATAGCCGCCGAAGCGGCGGCCGAGCTGATAGTTGAGGCGAAACAAAGCCGTCACGATGCCACCTCACTGTTTGAGTTCACCTCAGCCATCAATGATAGCTTTACCCTTGAGCAGAAGCAGCAGCTGATCCTGGCGATGTGGCGTGTGGCCTATGCCGACGGCGAACTGTGCCGCTACGAAGACCAGATCATTCGCCGCTGTGCCGACCTGCTGTATCTCAAACACTCTGAGCTGATCCAGCTGCGCAACCAGGCCATGACTGGCAACTCAGACTGAACCCGCCCTTTATTGCATGCTTTTATTGCACGTTTTTATTGCATAGGGATCACCGGCGGCAATTGGCGTTTCTGCCACTGCTGTTGCAGTGTCAACAACACAGCCAGCACACAGAGCAACCCCAGGGCGTAGGCCATGGCGTTGCCGAGTGCAAACGCCAGCAAAACACAAAGCGCGCAGCTTAGCAGTACCAAAGGCAGGTAACGTTTGCTCAGCAAGCGAATGGCTGCCAGCATGGACAAGAGATAGATCACCACAAATACCCCGTTACTCCACGCAATAAGCTGCTCAAGCTGTTGGCCTGAAATATAGGTCAGCACTATCACCAGCCCCATCACACCCAGCACGGCCGACAAGGCTCTGACCGGTACCTGATAACTGTTACGCTCACGGAACCAGGCCGGCAATATCCCCTCGGTACTGAAGCTCCAAAGCAGCCGCGATACACTGGCGGCATAAACGTTAACCGCCGCCAGACCACTGGCAATACCCAGCACACCTATCACCTGAGCACCGTATCCGCCGAGCAGGGTATCGAATGCGCCTATCATGGCGACCTTGGTATCCACTTCCACCAGCAATAACAGCAAGGTACAGGCCAAATAAACCGCGCCGACCAAAATCACCCCTATCACCATGGCGGGGATCAAGTCCCGATCCGGGCGCCGAAAATCGTTGGCCAAGTGGGTCATGGCCTCCACACCGAGGAAACTCCAGAAGGCGATGCCTATCGCCAGCATCACGCCGTCATAATCGGGAGTGGAATGAGCAGTCAAAGACACCAATTCACCGGCCTTGGCACCACCGGCGCCGAACATCATTACCACCACGGCCACAATTCCCAGTGTCAGGGCAAATTGCGCCTTGGCAGAAACCTGAATCCCCCTGAGATTGAGTAGCCAGAGCCCGAGCAGAACCAAGAGTTCGCAGCCCACTTGAACCCAGCCGGACACGGGAACCAGCGCATTAACGAATTGGAAAGTCATCAAAATGGCGGCGGGCGCACCGATAGGCACAGCCATCAAAAAGCTCAGGCCTATGGTGCGGCCCAGGGTACGGCCAAAGGCTCGTTCGACAAAATAAGCCGGCCCGGCGGCGTGAGGGAAACGACTGGCCAGACGGGCAAACACCAGGGTCACCGGAATAATGGCCAGGGTCAGCAAAGCCCAGGCCAACAAGGCGCCACTACCGGCTTTGGCGACCGTCATCTGCGGCAAAATAAACACCCCGGTACCCAACAATGTGGTGGCCATTAAGCCGGCGCCCTGCCAGCGTCCTATGGTTCCTGTAACTTGATTCATCTGCTAAATTATCAGTATCTTGAATGGCGCCAGTATAGTCGTTCTCCGGCAGACTTTCTGTCATTCGTTTCCGTCAAATACGGCTTTTAGGCCGACAAAATGACGGCAAATCAGCAAAAAACACTCAAAACGTCAGGTAGCATGGATAAGTTCGATAAAGCAATCATTAATGCGCTTAAAAAAAACGCCCGTCGGAGCATTTCAGATGTGGCAGCCGAAGTGTCGCTGTCCCGCAGCGCTGTCTCGGACAGGATCAAGAAGCTCGAGCAAAACGGTGTAATCCGCGGTTACCAGCTGCTACTCAGCGAATCCCAAAAAGAAGCTGTGAGTGCTTACTTTGAAATTCAGCATAAGTGCCCCCGCTGCAGCGATGTGGTGCATGTGTTTCACGCGATTCCGGAAGTCGTGACCTGTCATGGTATCTCAGGCGACATGGATCTGCTGGTGTTTGTCAAAACCCCATCCATGCGGCGGCTGCATGAGATCCGCGAATATATCGACACACACACCGAGATAGTGAAGATTAAAACCCATGTGGTGATGAGCGAGTGGATTAATAACCAGTGAACTAAAACCAAGAAAAGCCACCCGCGTGCTCAATAGGTGGCGAGTCCCGTGGAGGATCGGGAAATGCGTCAAAGGCGCAATAACAAAGTGGCTTCCTGCCCAATCACTTCCTTGTCAGCAACGTAAAACGCTGCTTCAGGATGCGGCGGTGCTTGTTATTGACTGCAAAGCCGCCGCATTCCTTAACCTCTTATCAGTGGCAGTCTTTGCAACCCGCTGCCGGGTCTTTTTCTTCGTGAGCTGTATGACAGTCAGTACAGCTGAGCACGCCATCATGTTTCTTGTGAGCCTCACCTTCGAGCGACTTCATATCACCGTGACAGGAAGCACATTGCTCGTTTTCAAAGGCATAGTCGGCGGAAGGCGAACCATCTTTATGGCAGGCTTCGCAGCCGGACATTTCCGTGTGGGAATCGGCAATTGGGGCCGCCAGCAGTGAACCGGAGAAACCCAGAGCCATCATCAGAAGCATTTTTTTCAACATCACATTTTCCTTTTTATGGGGGTTAAGCAATCGTCATTTGTCCTGTGTACAGGATGAAGTGGCGCAGCAAAATGACCCCCAACAGACTCAGGGTTGCTGTCGCAGCCACATAAGACCATTTACGCTTGGCCGTGGCGGTCATAAACAGATTCATGGCCAGTGGAATAGAGAGGCCACAACCCAGGATCCCCAGCCAGAACACCCAGCCCCAGAAACCTTCCCCTATGGCATTGAAGGCCGCGACTTTGCTTTGGCCACCGGTGAGTACCAAGCCGGCGAAGAAGGTGAAGATCACCGCAATTTCCACCAGGATCAGAGGGATCTCTATCTTGTGAATAAAGTGCACTTCCTTGCCGTCAGGGTTACCCTTGAGCAGTACACCACCAAGCAGAGACGCCGCCGCACCGGAAGACAAACCGGAGATCAGGAACAGCAGAGGCAATACCGGATTCTTCAGCATGGGGTAACCGGGCAGAGCCGACAGCAGGAAGCCGGTATAAGCCCCCAGCGCCAGGGAGAAGATCAGCAACAGACCTGTCAAACTGGGCTCATGCTTGGCCAAAAAGCCTGTCACTTTAAGCACCACGGGGAAACGTTGCTCACACCAGTCGTCTATCGGTTGACGGAATACCATGGCAATCCAGGCAAACATGAACACCATGTAAACCATGAGGATCATCACCCCGATGGACATCACTGAAGTGGGGTTATAGAACACCAGGATCTTCCAGAAATGGAACGGCTTGGTCAGGTCGATTACCAAGATCCCCAAGCCCGCCATCACAGTGATCGGCGCCACCAAACAAGCTGCCTGGACAAAGCCGGAACGCCAGGCATCCTGCTTCAGACAAAGGTTTTTCAACAGCACGGCAAAGAACATGGCGCCCGCCGAAACCCCGGCGAAGAACAGATAAAACGCAATGGGCCAGTGCCAAACCAAAGTATCAAAATGAAAAGGACTCATAGCTTAATCTCCCCCTGTTTGGCCACAATCTTGAACAGCTTGGGCCGGGTGCCGAGATCGACCTTGGATCTCTGGGTTGGGTTGGCCCGAATCATCTGCACCACTTCTGAACTCGGATCTTTCAGGTTACCGAATACCAAGGCTTTGGTTGGGCAGGCTTCCACACAGGCCGGCTGTTTACCCTGCTTGAGTTGAGTCTCTCGGCAGAAGTCGCATTTGTCGGCCGCTTTGGTAACAGGGTTGATAAAGCGCACCTGATAGGGGCAAGCCGCGATACAGTACTGACAACCGACACACTTCCAGGCGTCGACCGTCACTATGCCGGTTTTCTTGTCCTTGAACGCCGCACCTGTTGGGCAGACGTTGACACAAGGAGCGTCTTCACAGTGCTGACAAGACTTACGGCTAAAGTGATAAAACTGGTTCGGGTATTCGCCGTAAGGGCCGGTGCGAATAATCTCCAACCGGGAAACCCCTTCAGGTACCTGGTTGACTTCCCGACAGGCGTCACTACAGGCGTTACAACCAATACACTTGGTTTCATCATGGAGCAGGGCATAATTGATCCCCGAGTCATGATCGGCACTGGCAACCGCTTCATTGCCACTCAATGGATAGAGAGAGGCACCGGCCATCAGGGCACAGCCCCCTTTTAAAAAACGTCTTCTGGAATTTTCCATTACTCTTACCCCTTAGTTGGCCGTATGACAGTCGCGGCACAACTTACTGTGCTGTTTGCCTGTTGCTTGTTTCATTGGATCGTCCAACGGGTGCAGCTTGTGGCAGGCGGCGCAGCTCAACTTGTCGGCGTGAACATTGTGGGTCCACTCTTTTTCAGCCAATTTCTGCGGCTGGTGACACTTGAGACAGGTGGCATTCTGGGTTGCAGGTGCAATCCCTTCCTGAGGAGTAAATACCCTTAAATCATTGGGCTTTCTTGGATGGTTTCCTTTTTCGCCATGACAGGTACTGCAACTCATATTGAGCTGATCCTGGCCATGGTGTCCCTGCATTAAGCCATTACGTTTGTGGCACTTCACACAGGGATCACTGTTGATTTTCAACGCGGTCTCGGCATAGACAACGCCGCTCACTCCCAACAAACAAGTCAAAGAGGCCGCGCCTAATATTGCACGCCATCGAATACTGGACATCTCGGGTCCTCACTTTCAATTGGATCTAACAGGGACTCAAGGGTGGCAGCGCAGCACCGCCACCCGTTATTGCAGCCTAAGCCGTCAACATCTGCTCAAGATGCTGTGCATCCAGGGGATTGGAGCGTTTCATATCGATGAGGCGAACGTTGAGTTTTTCGAGTAGGCTCTTTGAATTGGCACTTTCAGCATCACTGAAATCTGAAATTACCATTTTTATTTCTGAAGAATTCTGATCTATCAATACATAGTCCAGACGTGAGTGACTTGCAGGCGCATGTGGGTCAATATCAACCACTGACTCCAAAGCTACATTGCTGCAAACTTCGTATCGACCATTGGTTAAAGACTTCAGAGATTTAAAAAAGTCTAAACTCTGTTTGTCAAAGAACCGATTCTTGAGCTTTATCGCTTCGGCGTTTTTTTCGTCTGACTTAAAGAACTTGATACATGTCATCACAAATACCACCAGCACGAATGGTACTGCAATAAAAAGCACGAAGTAGATAAAGGCATAACTTAGAATAACTGAAGTATCCATATAACCCTCCAAACATCATTTTTAGTTTTTAATGCGCTTATTGCGCAGTTGAATTATTACTATCTACAGCAATATAAATTTTGATCATCATCAAATAACCATCCGGAGAAAGACTTAAAAAACAAAACATAAGACACTGACTACATTGCTGTTTTCTAGAAAATAAACTGCTAAAAATAAGAAATCGAATTTAGATAAAACGATATTTGAAAATACACTATTTCACTATTTGAAATATGCAGGCGTAATGAGAATCCCTCTCACATACAACCTTTAATTAACCTAAAACCCAGCATTTAGTGATCTAGAATACAGAATCAAAAATAGCTTCGAATAAAATTATTTTTTCTGAAAAAACTGGTTAATATAGATATCGAGGGTACCACTAAAGGAGTATTGCAGATGAACCATATTGACTTTGAAAAACTGGATATTCTTAGTCTTTCCATTCTTGTTAGCTTATATGAGAACAAGTCTGCAACACATGTTTCAAAAATTCTAAATGTACCCGCACCAAAAATAAGCCGTTGTTTAAAAACTGCCAGATCTATTTTTGGTAACGAGCTATTTTTAAGAAAGAAGTATGGCCTTATTCCAAATGAATTTGCAGCTAAGGTTTACCCTATTGCCAAAGAAATAGTCGACTGTGCCAAGGGCTTCAATCATCTTGGAAACCCAACCTTGGCAGGAAACAAAAACTTCGAGCTGGTCACCCCCGGGCTGATATCCTACGCCTACCCAAAAGCCTTGATGCAGGCCATTAAACAACAGAACAAGCAGTTGCATATCAATTTGAACTCCTGGGGCTGCAACTCATTGCAAGGAATAATAGACGGCAACATCAGTGCCGGGCTTTGCAGTTGCCATTACCCGCAGGATTTGCTGGCAATCGGCAATAAGTTACAGATAGAAGCCTTGAGAAAGCTGGATAGCCTTTACCTTATCTGCAACAAGAATCATCCGCTGTTGTCCCGTGAACTGACACTGGAAACCATAGCCGAGTATCCCTATATCAATACAGACCTGGGCCTTGGGCCCAACAGCCTGAGCCCATTTGAAGACTACTGCCGGATCAACAATCTGGATTTGAATGTCGAGATGACCATCACCGGCATCTCCTCCCTGAGTGCCTATCTGGAAGCCTCACAGGCGGTGGCTTTGGTGTCCTATAAGGCAGTATTCGATCTGCTGGGCGAAGAACCCCTGCTACACCTTTGCAAACTGTCAGAAATGGAAACAACCCGGCTGTTCAATGTCACTGAGCCACTGACTCTGACACTGCTCAGCCCCAGCGGCCAGCAAGACCCGGATCTGGAATGGATTCGCTCACAACTGCGTTTGGTGAGCGGAACCTTGCTGTAGGCTTGCCACATCAATCTGAACCCGATCTCAGCCGATCTTTCGCCTTGAGGTATACAGACAGATTTGCCCAAGAGTTCATACAATAGCGCTGCCAAAAGCGGTACACTAATGAGCATTCGATACTGGGTAAGCTGTTTATGCAAATCAATTCTCACGCCGAACTCAATCTCCTTTGGGGTTCCCTCATACTTGAAGAACTGGCACGCCTTGGGGCTCAGCATGTGTGCATGGCGCCGGGCTCGCGCTCCACGCCCCTGACGCTGGCAGCCGCCCGCCAGGACAAACTAAAACAACACCTGCACTTCGATGAGCGTGGACTGGGCTTTATGGCGCTCGGGCTCGCCAAGGCCAGTCGGGCTCCGGTGGCCATTATCACCACCTCGGGTACGGCCGTTGCCAACCTGTATCCGGCCATCGTTGAGGCCTGGTTGACTCAAGTCCCCTTGGTCGTGCTCTCCGGCGACAGACCGCCTGAGCTGATAGCTTGCGGCGCCAACCAAGCCATACTCCAACCGGCGATTTTCGGCCAATATGCCAAGCAGTTGAACCTGCCGACACCGGATCTGGCCATAGCCCCTCAGGCACTGCTGACTCAGATTGATGAAGCCGTGGCCAACCAAAGCATGCCGGTCCACATCAATTGTATGTATCGTGAGCCGCTGTACCCAAGCAGCCTGGATGCCCCCAGAAGCCAGGCCATAGAGCACTACCTGCAACCTTTGGCGATCTGGCAACAGGCAAGCACACCCTATAACCAATATGCAGCTGTAGGCATGGGACAAGTCCCCAGTTGGGATACCATGGCGCGTTTTGTTCACGGCAAGGGTGTTATCATTGCCGGCACCCTAGATAGTGCCGATAATCCACAAAAGTTGGTCGAACTGGCCAGCAAACTCGGTTGGCCGCTGCTGACAGATGCCCAGTCTCAGCTGCGCCAACATCCTGCCGCGATAGGCAATGTCGACCAACTGCTGCTCAACCCCAAGGGCCGAGCCCTGCTGCAACAGGCCGACCGGGCACTGGTGTTTGGTGGACGCCTACTGTCGAAACGCTTGATAAGTTATCTGGAACAGCAGAACTGGCACCAATATTGGCAAGTATTGCCGCAGCAGATGCGCCTGGATCCCAGCCATAAACCCAAGCAGATCTGGCTGGCAGAGCTACAGCAGATAGCCGCGCTTGAGTGGCCACGCTCGTCCTCCGCCAATTGGGCGCTGGAGCTCACCGCCCAGAATGAGGCGCTCAATGAGCTCTTTGTACGCCAAATCGATAACGGCGAGTTCGGTGAGGCCCAGGTGATCAGGGCCATAGCGGCAATCCGCACCGGCGAGCAGCAGCTTTTTATCGGTAACAGTTTGCCGGTGCGACTTTATGATATGTTCGCGCCCATCAGTTGCTGCGCCGCCATCACCTATACCAACCGCGGCGCTTCGGGGATAGATGGCCTGCTGGCCAGTGCCTGCGGCGTCGCCAACCACAAGGGCCAGGCCACCACCTTGGTGCTCGGCGATCTATCGGCGCTGCACGACCTCAACTCTCTGGCGCTTGCACGCCAAGCTCAGGGGCCATTGGTGATAGTGATACTCAACAATGATGGCGGCAATATCTTCAATATCCTGCCGGTACCGGACGAGCAAGTAAGGGCTCACTATTACCGATTAAGCCACGGGCTGGAGTTTGGTTATGGCGCGGCCATGTTTGGCCTGCCCTACAATAGGGTAGAAGACTTCCAGGGCTTTATGGATGCCTACAGTGAAGCGCTCAACTATAGCGGCGCCTCGGTTATTGAGGTTTGCATCGGCCAAACCCAGGCCAGCGACCAGATAGCCAGCATAGGCCAATGGGTAAAGCAAAGCTGATGTTAGCCACAACGACTCAGGGTTCAGCAACCCAGCCACCTTTGGTGCTGCTGCACGGTTTTCTCGGCAGCAGCTATGATTGGCGCGAGTTGCTGCCGCACCTGAGTCAGGACTACTACTGTATTGCGGTCGATCTCCCGGGCCATGGCCGCAGCGGTGATATCTCGATAGCGAGTCCAGGCTTCAGTGACTGTGTTGCCTTGCTGCGTCATACACTGCTCAAGGCAGGCATCCCACGCTTTCATTTATTGGGATACTCGCTTGGTGGCCGTATCGCACTGCATCTGGCTCAAACCTGGCCCGAGGCGCTGCTGAGCCTGCATCTTGAGTCCTGTCACCCGGGCCTGTTATCCCATGATGAACGTCAGCAGAGGGCGATGGCCGATAAGCTGTGGGCCGAACGTTTTAACACTATGCCGATTGAACAAGTGCTGGCCCTCTGGTATCAGCAAGCGGTATTTGCCGACCTATCAAGCGCCGAGCGTGAACGTTTAATCGAAAAACGCCGCCATCAGCAGCCGCTTGGCCTAATCAACTGTTACCAGGCCACCTCACTGGCACTGCAACAGGATCTGCGCCAGGTGCCGGCCAAGCTTGCCTGCCCAAGCCACTACTACCTAGGAGAGCAGGATGCCAAGTTTAGCGCTCTCGCCAAGGCCTGGCAGCCACAAGCCGGATTCAAGCTGCATACCATTGCCGATGCGGGCCATAATAGCCATCAGGCCCAACCCGGCGCTTTTGCCACGGCGCTCAAAGGCGCCCTGAACGCGATTTCAAGGGGTGAATGATGCATCCAGACTCACTGTCACTGGCCCGCTATAGGCTGCCGCTGGAAACCTCACTACCTGTGGGTAAGCAAAGAATCGAGCAGAGATCCGGGCTGGTTATCAAGGCCTGTTACGGCAATGAAGAACATTTTGTAGAAGTCGCTCCTCTGAGCGGCCTGGATGCCAACGGCGAGCCACTGCTGGGTTTCAGCCGTGAATCGCTGGCGGAGGTGACAGAAGCAGCCTTGGCGCTGATGCCAGCACTGGCAGCCAAAGAGCTGGAGTTGAGTCAGGCGGCCGATGCCTGTCAGTATCCCTCACTCGCCTGGGGGCTAAGTCTGCTCGATGCCAAACTCAAAGGACAACTGCCACAGCGTTGGCCGGCCTTTGAAACCATTCCACTCATCTATCACAGGGAAGAAGAGCCACTGGCGCTGCTGCAACAAAGGCTGGCGGCGCTTCCCGATACGGTTCTCAGAGCCAAGATCAAGGTCGCCCAGACCAGCATGGAGCAGGAGCTCAGACTGATCCATGTTGTATTGGCCGCCAAACCTCATCTCAAACTCAGGCTGGATGCCAATCAGGGCTTTGAGTATCAACAAGCAGTGGATTTTTGTGCTTGTCTGCCCAAGGCCAGCATTGAATATATTGAGGAACCCTGCCGCCGCGCCGACGATAACCCGGCCCTGTTCAAGGCCACAGGGATACGCTATGCCCTGGATGAAAGTCTGCTGCAAAGTGAGTTTGTACCTGACTGCAATGACTTCGCGAGCGGCCTGACCGCGCTGGTGCTTAAACCCATGTTGCTCGGCAGCTTAACCAGACTGCAAACCCTGATCGAACAGGCCGAAGCGGCCGGCGTGCGTGCCCTATTGAGCTCCAGCCTGGAATCTTCTCTGGGAATTACCGATCTGGAGGCGGTCAGAGCCCTCTTAACCCCCAACGAAGCCCCCGGACTGGATACTCAGGCGCCTTTCGGACGCGATATTATTGTCGGCCAAGGGCACAAACCTTGTCTGGACTTTGCTGAGCTGGAACTCTTGGGTCAGTGGCCCTGTCTGTAACTGCCAAGCTCTGACAGCCTCTGTAACCAGCAATCTCATTAACAGGAAAGCGCATGACCTACTCGCCCCTTCACCTCAGTGGCCAACAGACTCCAGATGCCATCGCCTTGGTAGAGGGCGGTATCAGCCATAGTTATCAGGCAGTAAGCCGGCAGGTGTTGGCGCTCGGCGCCGAGCTTCGAGCCTTGGGGTTGCAGCGCGGGGATAAATTGGCCTGTGTGGCCGCCAACTGCCGTGAGCTGATGTTGCTGTATTGGGCTTGTCTGGATCTGGGGCTACTCTTTTGCCCGCTGTCACCCAAGTTTCCGGATAGTCAGCTCCAGGAGCTGCTTGAACGTTTACATATCCGCTTTATCTGGTGTCCGGATAACGCCCGGAATGAGCTTTGGCAAACGCGGGTTATCACCCGAGTGCAGGCGGATTTTGCCATTCTCGAATCGAATGCTACCCCTGCCGAGATAGCCACTGTCTCGGCCGATACGCCGCTCAATATCATTCTTACCTCGGGCTCCAGTGGCAGCCCCAAGGCCGCAATCCACTGCCTTAACAACCATATCGCCAACGCCAATGGCAGTCGGCAGTTGATCCCCTTGGCAAGTGATGATGCCTGGTTACTCTCGTTGCCGCTGTTCCATATCGGTGGTCTGGCAATCCTCAATCGCTGCGCCTTGGCTGCGGCGGCCGTGGTACTGCCGGATAATAAGCTGACTATGGCGGCGCAGTTAAAGCGTGATGCCATCACTCATCTCTCATTGGTGGCCACCCAGTTGCAACGCCTGTTGGACGACAGCCCCGAAAGCCTTATTGGGGTAAAGTGCCTGCTACTCGGCGGCGGCGCCATAGGCCAAGGCCTGCTTGACCGGCTATCCTCCTTGAAGGTGAAAGCTTTTACCAGTTACGGCATGACAGAGATGGGCTCGCAGATCACCACGGGAATGGCCCGCAGCGACGGCAGTAGTGGCCGCCTGTTACCCGGGCGCGAACTCAAAATAGAACAAGGAGTTATCTGGGTCAGGGGCGAGACCCTGTTTATGGGCTACCTGCAGCCGGATGGCAGCATAGTTAAAGAGACCCAAGACGGTTGGTTCTGCACCAAGGACAAAGGCTTTTGGAGCCAGAATGGGCTACTGCATATTCAGGGGCGGGTCGACAATATGTTTATCTGCGGCGGCGAGAATATTCAACCGGAAGAGGTAGAAGCGGCGCTGAAAAGGCATCCTGCCATCCTGGATGCCATCGTCTTTGGTGAAGATAACCCCGAGTTTGGTTTACTACCGGCCGCCATTTTGCGTTATCGAAGCATAGAAGTACCGAGTGAAGCCGAGTTGACCGACTTCCTAGCAGACAAGCTGGCCCGCTTTAAACGCCCGAGGCACTATTACCCCTGGCCGCAAGAGGTTGCAGAGGGACTCAAGGTGCAGCGTAAACAGCTTATTGCGACTGTCAGTTCAGCCGCGAAGCCTTAGGGTCTGGCTATTCAAAAAACGCTTGCAAAAATCGGCTTCACTCAAGGGCTTGGAAAAGTAGAATCCCTGCCCCAGGTTGCAGCCAAGATTTTGCAGCAATCTGAGCTGGGCCTCGGTCTCAATACCTTCAATCACCAACTGCATGTCGAGCGAGTCAGATAATGCAATTACACTGGAAATCGCTGCCTTGCATCTAGGCTCGCTATCCAGGCCAGCCACAAAACAGGCATCCAGTTTCATTTGCGAAAAAGGCAGTTCGCACAGGCGAGCCATAGATGAATAAGCAGCACCAAAGTCATCAATGGCCAGCTCGCAGCCCAACATACGTAAACGGATCAGGTTTTCCATATTGAGGGCCGGCGCCGAAATAAGCCCGGACTCGGTGATCTCTATGGTGACCAATTTCGGTGGCAACTTGTAGTCACGGATCAACTTGGAGATCTGATATACCAGCTCAGTGGAGTTCAGTTGAGAGATATCCAGGTTATAGGCCAGCGACAAGCGATAATCTTGTTCCAGCAATTGCTTTTGCAGCCTTATCCCCTGGCGAAATAGCTGCAGAAACATTTCATCCAGCAGCCCATAGCGGATCAAAGGTTCAATAAACAGTGCCGGACTCAAGAGACCAAATACGGGATGATTCCAGCGCGCCAAAACTTCGGCGCCTTCAATCTGCAAATCAGATACGTGGAACTTAGGCTGGTAAAAGCCGACAAACTGCTGATCCATAACTGCATCCTTGAAGTCTTTGAAATTCAAAGATACCCAGTCTGTTTGTCTTTCAGGCTCAAGCGTTTGCTGACGAGGTTCGTTCAACTCGCGATAACGGCAAATCATTGAGCTCAGGTTTTCAATTGTGGGAGACTTGGCCAAATCCCCTAAGTATTGAAACCCCAATAGTTTGATCATCTGTGATACAGCCCGGCGCAGCTCTCTATCCACATCACTATAGAGCGCTACGGCACGAATTTTAAACCTAGTCCTTGCCTGACGCAGAAATGACAGACCATCCCTTTGTGTACTAATACTTTATCGATAACAACTTGAAAGAAGATAGGAGAAGCTAGTCCAACTAACTGAATGAAAAATGATGCTATAAAGACATCACTGAAATACCCTCTATATTTCAGTAACGCAGGAACAAACCAAGAGAATCCGAATTTAGCACTATCTGTCATCACGCCGCTTAGCAATGAACTCCGTTTTGACAGCAAAAGTAATTCACCAGTCCAAATTTCATTTATTTCGCTTTTTGAGTAAGTGACCAGACCTGAATTAGATTTCGATAAATCTTGTACAAGTACTTTATCATCAGATACTTTTGCAATAATAAAAAAGTGACCATCCACATGACGCCCTACAGCCGGCAGCACATGTTCAGATAATTTATCAGGGGTGTCGTTTATAAACTTGGCTTTTAGGCTTAGACTTCTAGCAGCTCGAATTAAATTAATATTAGCTAATGATGGAGTTTCTTTATTAGCTTTACTGCATTTAAATTCTCGAATTAATGAATTAGGATCCGCTGGGATATGGTGAAAGCGGGCAATCAATGAAAGGCAATGAATACCAGAGATAAATTGGCTCGACATCTAAATCCTGAGTCTTTTTTCGTCCTTGAGATTTCACATCATAATAACCAAGCAACTAAATGTAAAGATATGTATCATTAAATATCTATTAACATTTACAGTGTTGGAGCCTTGTCAATAGGCTGATAACACACTCATGAAACGCAGCGATAACAATTAGGTAACATTGCGGAGCATAGGTTTCGGGTTGAACAATGAAGAATTTACTATTTGTAGTAACTGAATTGTACTAGTTGAAATATAACTAACTAAAGTATTTCTAGAAAACCTAATAACGATTCAAATGAACGGTTGCTACTTATGCCTTCTTGAGTCATATGTTCGCAGCCACTTCAAGCATCAACTTTCACAAGGTGCATCATATTTTTCTCAATGAGATTTGTTACTACTTTTTCAAACTATGTTTAGATGATGAAAGCACTTAAATCACCGGTTGTCAGAGCAAAGAAGATAATAATGACTTAGCGAAGTTGCAGCTCAAAGGCATTTGAGAGAGTTCAAGAGTACTGACGCCTGCCAACGTCGATATTGGGGGGCTGATATCGGATTGGGTAATACCCAGCGAGCTTCTTTGTCGCTCTTGTAAAGAGCGATTTCCTGTTTTTCAAGAAATCTTTCCAGGCGAGAAGGGAGAATACGGCAACAGATAATGTCGCAGCCGGCCAAGCGTTCGATGCGCAGTTCTCTTAGTGGAACAGGAAAACCGGCATCCATCAGCCAGTAAAGAGTCTGATGGTAAATTTCATACTTATTTTGTTTCAAAAACGCGATGCCCCAGCCTGGCTCGGCTGTCAGTGCTAACTCTCTGTATGTTCTGAAATCCATAAGCAGTCCCCCAAGAGATCTTGGTTGCACTGTATAGGGACATGAAAACAAGGTCGTTAAGAAACATCCTTGTTGTCATCGGAATTTTCTGATCAGGCTTACCTAAACATAAAAAAGGCCGCAGATGCGGCCTTAAACATAGATTTATGGCGGCGGAATACCGCCTGACCAATGAGCGGATTCACTCTTTAAACAATAAAATATCCATTAGCAACCAAACAGCAGCGATGAGGTAGAGTTATCGCAGTCGCCCTCTCCCTTCGACGACTCATCGTCATCGACATCACGACTCCCCAAGAACTCGCCGTGTTTGAACATCTGGATATAGTAGGGTTTACCCATGATGTAAGACACGGTATCACCATGTTCTTTCCCGTCCTGATAACGGGCGACCTTTTTCAATAAGCCGTCTTCGGTGAAATAGTAAAAGCTGCCTTGTTCCTGCCCCTTGGCGTCATACTGCTCCCGCCCCAGTTCATAACCTGCTGCAGAGTGGGCCAGCCAAGTGCCGACTTTTTTGCCGTGATGGTACTCTCCTTGCCAGAGGGACACTTGGGTTTCATAGGGCTCCTGGTACTGCCACTGGCCATGCCGTTTGTCCTGACTATAATTTCCTTTGGCTTGCAACTCGCCTTTTTCATTGTAGGTCTGGTATTCGCCTTCAAGCTGCCCGTGCCGGTAATGTGCCAGTTGCAACAATTGACCATCATGCACCTGGATTTTTTTCACCTCACCATGCAGACGCCCTTGGCTGTCATACTCTTCAGTGCTGCGATTACCGGCATCCAGGTAGGTCCAGGTACCCACCTTTTTGTCATTGGCGTATTCGCCTTGCTCCAACAGTTTGCCGCTAACCAGTTTCTTCTCATAGGCACCATGGAGCTTACCTTCGTTGTAGTAACTGGTTTCTATATAGGGCTCATCGTCCCAAATCCCTTGATAACTTTGTAGAGTCAGCCCCTCGCGCTTACCTTTCAGTTTCTCCTCGAGTTCAATGACAACCCCACTGGCATCAAACTTCTGAAACAGAGTCCACACCCGGGTCATATCCTGCTGCATTCTTGAGCTAAGCTTGCCCTCTTTAAAGTATTGCCTGTCGAGGATCTGCTTGTCTTTGACAAAACGGGCGCTGAATTCCATGGTCTTGCTGCCGTCAATGGCAAATTTTTGCTCAAAGACCAATCGGCCTTGATTGTCAAAGCGCTCTAAATGCTGCAGCTGCGAGCTATTGGCATAAAAGGTTTGCTGCTCGCCCACCTTCTTGCCCTGCTGATAGTGTTCAACTCGAGTCAGTTGCCCCTGTGCATCGTAGTGACGGCTTTCCCCATGTTCTCGATTCTGCAGGTAACTGCCTTCCCAACTGAGTTGCCCATTCTTGTGCCAACGTTTGGCCGGCCCCTGCCGCTGGCCATCCACATAAACATACTCGGCCTCTTTGGCGCCTGTATCCCAGTATTCATAGGCTTTACCCTGCTGGCCTTTAGGGCCAAAGGTATCAATGTAAGACAGCTCGCCATTGCGGTGATAACGTTTGCGCTCACCGGTCAGTTTACCCGCCAGATACAGGCTGCGCTCACGCAGTTGCCCCCCGGGGTAGTACTCCAGTTGCTCCCCTTCCGGCAACCCATTGACCAGCGAGTGTTGCGCCTGCAGACTGCCATCCTGGTAATAGTGGCTGTCTTTACCGACGCGTTTGTCGCCCAATTGCTCATAGACTTCCTCTAACTGACCGTTACTGTAGAAGTTTTTCTGAGTGCCCCGCTGCTTACCATCAACAAAACTGGCCTCCATGGTCAGGATGCCGTCTTCATCATAGAAGCGGATTGGGCCTTCCATCTCGCTGTTACTGTTATAGTTGCCGTCGGAAGACAGCTTGCCGTTATTGTGAAAGAACTGGTAACTACCTAGGGCATTTTGGAAAATACCCGGCTTGGCAAAGCTGCCCTTGAATCTGGGGGTATCCGAGCCGACATAATAGATGGTGGTTTGCCAACCGTGTTGATCCTGAGTTTGAGGATCTTTGACATAAAAACTGGCCTGTTGCTCACAGTCGACCACTTGCCAATCATCATTCAACCACACTGTCTCGGCGCTTGCCATCCAGCTCATCAGGCAACAAAGTAATATCAATACACGCATTTTCTTGTCCTTAAGGCAGTGGCGGGAAACTGTTGACCCAACGAATGTCCAGGGGTTCGCCCTGATATTCGAGTTTGCTGATACGCTCCACTCTATCGGCAACCCTTAGGTATTTGTCTTCCATAACGGCTTCGCTCAGGGACGCATGGTCTGTATTGAGATAGTGAGCGTGTATATCCAGCAAAGGCAGTTGTACTCCGTCGGCACTATAGAGATGGTACTGCTGAAGGAACTGCCGCGTGGATTGCTGCAGATCCAGCTCACCGAATACTTCGAGAGGCACCAGCCAGGCGCGCTCACTCGGGGTATAGTCAATTGGCTGCCATACCGGGCGTCCATCACAATGCAGATGACTGGGTATTTCCAGGCCATAGAAATAACGGCGAAGACCATCTTCTGTACTCAGTTGGTACTGGAGTTGCGCAGGCTTCCATTTGTCATACTTCGCTTTCCACACCAAGGATGACGGCCCTTGTTTAAAATCGCCTTCTATCTGCAATTGGCAGACACCGGCCCAGTCCTGTGGCAGGGTCAACTTGGCACCTTGCGGCGTATCGTCCTGGGTCGAGAAACTCATAGGGTCAAAATCGGCAGAGTCTTCGCCGGTGTCATTGTAAAGGTAATTCTTATCCATTGGAGGCAGGGTGTAATCGGCAGCAAAGGCCTCGCGGCTTACCCAGCTAACCTCGCGGCTGAAGCTCACTTGTTGCTGCTTCTTAACAGCAAAGAAGGTCACCTCTGATGGCTGGTTGGTCAACTTCACCCTAAACCCATTCTCGCCGCTAAATAGTATGCTGCGATCCAAACTATTGAGCCATTTGGGGCCGATTTCTGGCGTCTGGTAACGGTATTCACCTTCAAGCCCATCAAAAAATGGCAACAAATAGCCATCTGTGCCGCTGAAATGCAGCTGATATTCATCTGGCTGCTGCGCTATCGGTGTAATGGTGACAATACCGCCGTCAAACGCCAGTTGCTGCTTTTGTCCCGACTGCCATTGGCCGGAAATCGATACCAGTTCGAGTGGCATAAAATCTGCCATGGCGCTGAAGGAGGATATTTTTTCAAACTGGTTTCGCTGGTTCCAGCCCAGAGGTGCAATGGCGGTACTGGTGACTAGCTTGTCATTTTGCTGATAGGGGCCAAATTGGCCTAAAGCGGCAAACTCCATTTCAATAGGTTTATCTTCGGCGTCCAATGCCTTGAAGTCTCGATAAGTGATCTCTCCCAGTACTTCTTTTTCATGCTCGGCGAGCAATAACTCCAATTGGAGATGTTTAGATTCGACGCTATATGCCCCTTTGCCGTATTGGAATAGGGCTTCGGCGCTGATCTCCTGCCCGTCAACAGGTTTGGGCGGCGCGGTCACTATGGGAATCCAGTTATCCAGAGAATCGGGGGCAATTCGATTGCTCAGATCACCTACTTGATCGAGCAGATCTTTACGCTCCATGACAAGCAACATATGGTCGCTGCCTTGTCGGCCCCTGAGTTCGACTTTAGTTTCCAGCACCAACACCATTTTCTGCAACCAGCCGCTATCGCGAGCCAAGCGCATATGCCCATACAGGCGGCTCTCATCGCTTTCGGCCGTCAACTCAGTGTCTACGGTTTCGGGAGTCACTTTGGTGACCAGTAATTCGGCTTGCTGGCCGTTGAACCCCTCAAGAGTCAGCTTACTACCCTCTTTGGCAGGGATCTCCTGCAACACGCCGGGAGCATCCATTCCCGGGGCCAAAAGTTTGATTAGCTCAGGGCCAGAGCGTGCCAATATTTTTTGCCAGGTTTCATCGTCCTTGGCCTTAAACCCCAGCAGTTTTCCTGAGTCGTTATCCAGAGTGACTTCAAAGCCTTTGGAAAACATCTTCTGCAGCTCGGGGTTGTCATCGGTAGCGCCAAAGCTACTGAAAGGCCGGCCGCCGCCTGACATAGCCATATACTTAGGTACCAGCTCCAGCTTTAGCGCCGGCGAGGTCTCAATCACCTCATAACGCATCAGGGAGTTGCTGTCCTGAGTAAATTGACGTCCACCTATATCTATAGTGGCTTTGGCCTGTACCCAGTAATCAACTTGATCGCCTTTTTTGGGGTCAAATTCAACATGGGAATTGGGGGTGCATGCGGACAAAAGCCATAACAGGCCGAAGAGGGAAAGATACTGCTTCATTTCATTCCTTGAAGAAGAACACTTAAAAATTAGCGCTGCATTATGCCAGAACCTGAGTCACAATTCTGCTGCCATCCCCGCAGGCTTTAACCATTTCGCCTGGTAAACGTCGCAAATTCGCCAATAGCTTTGGGAAAAAGCCTCTATTTAAGGCCAAGCCAAAAATCCACAATAAGTCCCACCTCATTTGAGGCAACCAACCCTTTCCTGCGGCTAGAGTCTTGCTGACTCATAGTTTTACTGCAACCGGCGTTTTCTGCTCCCTGCGGCAGATTTCCACCCTGACGTCAGGTTGCAGCCTTTTTAAGTCCGTACAACGCCAAAAAAACTGGGGTTGGAATTATACAGCTACATACGCTGCACTACTCCAACCCCCAGATGTCTCTCGGGCATATACTGTCTATTGGCTCTCAGTTAAAAGCGATCGGCATTCATCACCTTGACCCAGGCCTTGACGAAGTCCCGAACAAACTTTTCGCCGTTGTCATCCTGGGCATAGACTTCCGCATAAGAACGCAGAATCGAGTTGGAGCCAAGCACCAAGTCCACCCGGGTTGCGGTCCACTTAACCGCGCCGCTGTGACGCTCAACAATCTCGTAGAGGTTTTCGGCAACCGGTCGCCACTGATAGCGCATGTCGGTGAGATTGACAAAGAAGTCATTGGATAAAACACCGACCCTATCGGTAAACACGCCCTGTAATGCCCCCTCGAAGTTGGCACCCAGCACCCGCATACCACCTATGAGCACTGTCATTTCAGGGGCCGTGAGCCCCATAAGTTGGCTGCGATCCAGCAAGAGTTGCTCGGGAGTCACCCGATAATCGGCCTGCAGATAATTTCTGAAGCCATCATGCAAAGGCTCAAGCACGGCGAACGATTCCACATCCGTCATCTCTTGGGTTGCATCCCCACGCCCCGGCAGGAATGGCACCTCGATATTGACCCCGGCATCCCTCGCGGCCTTCTCAACTGCGGCGCTGCCCGCAAGCACTATCAGGTCGGCCAGGCTGATCTCTTTGCCGCAACCTGACTGGATAGCCTCCAACACCTTGAGTACTTTTTGCAGCCGCTTCGGCTCATTGCCATGCCAGTCGCAGCACGGCTGCAGACGGATACGCGCGCCGTTGGCGCCACCACGGTAGTCAGAGCCGCGGAAGGTGCGAGCGCTGTCCCAGGCGGTAGCCACCAACTCGGCCACACTCAGCCCGGAGGCCAGGATCTCTGTCTTGAGGTCGGCGACATCCTTGGCTGTCAGGCTGTAGTCGACTTTAGGGATTGGGTCTTGCCAGATAAGCTCTTCTGTCGGCACATCCGGCCCAAGATAGCGACTTCTTGGCCCCAGGTCTCTGTGGGTCAGCTTGAACCAAGCCCTGGCAAACACCTCACTGAAATACTGCTGATCCTGGGCAAAACGCTCGGCAATCTTACGATATTCAGGGTCGACCTTCAGCGCCATATCGGCATCTGTCATTATGGGATTGTGGCGTATGGACGGGTCTTCCACATCCACAGGCTTGTCTTGCTCTTTGATATCCACAGGCTCCCACTGCCAGGCACCGGCTGGACTCTTTTTCAGCTCCCACTCATGCTGCAACAGCATCTTGAAGAAACCGTTATCCCACTGGGTAGGATGGGTTGTCCAAGCCCCTTCAATGCCACTGACCACAGTATCGCGGCCAATGCCCCGGCTCTTGTGGTTTAGCCAGCCCAGTCCCTGCTCTTCCAAGCCGGCCGCTTCCGGCTCCGGGCTGAGATTTTCGGCGCGGCCATTGCCGTGACACTTACCCACAGTGTGGCCACCTGCGGTCAGCGCCACGGTTTCTTCATCATTCATTGCCATGCGTTTGAAAGTTTCCCGCATGTCCTTGGCCGTCTTCAGCGGATCCGGATTGCCATCAACCCCTTCAGGGTTGACGTAAATAAGCCCCATCATCACGGCTGCCAATGGGTTTTCCAACTCGCGCTCCCCGGAATAGCGGCTGTTGGGGCCATCACTGGTGGCCATCCACTCCTCCTCCGAGCCCCAATAGGTATCCTTTTCCGGATGCCAGATATCTTCCCGTCCGGCGGCAAAGCCGAAAGTTTTCAGCCCCATGGTTTCATAAGCGACTGTACCGGCGAGAATGATCAGGTCTGCCCAGGAAATCTTGTTACCGTACTTCTTCTTGATAGGCCATAGCAGACGCCGAGCCTTGTCTGTGTTGACGTTATCCGGCCAACTATTGAGAGGGGCAAAACGCTGATTGCCGGTACCTGCACCACCGCGGCCATCTTCAATGCGGTAAGAACCGGCCGCATGCCAGGCCATGCGCACCATCATGGCGCCATAGTGGCCCCAATCTGCCGGCCACCAGTCCTGGCTCGTGGTCATCAGTGCCCTAAGATCGGCTTTCAGGCCGGCATAGTCCAATTTGGCAAACGCTTCGGCATAGTTGAAATCGGGATCCATGGGATTGGTCTTGCTGTCGTGCTGGCTGAGGATGTCGAGCTTGAGCGACTTGGGCCACCACTTCATGATGTCTTGCTCTATGGATGTGTTGGCGCCGTGCATTACTGGACATTTGCCCAAGGGCTTACTTCCGGTCATAGGTGTTATCTCCATATTGGTACAAGCATTACAGTAGACTTACTCTCACATCATACGCTGACTAATTTTTATACTCGAACAAGGAGTATATATCTAATCCGTTAAGCATTTCTTAACCATATAATTTGTATGGTTTACCCGGCACATCCTCGGCCGAAAACAAAAAACCCGCCAGAAGGCGGGTTTTACTGAATAGTTTGCTGACTGCGTTATACGTCCATACAAGCCTTGAGTTTGTTCATGGCGTTTTTCTCTAACTGACGGATCCGCTCGGCAGACACCTGATAGGTATCGGCCAGCTCCTGCAGTGTGGTCTTTTCATCGTCCAACCAACGGGCCCGCAGAATGTGCTGGCTGCGTTCATCCAAGGTCTTGATCGCCGACAACAGCTTGTTCTGGGCATTGGATTCCCAGTTGTCATTTTCTACCTGGGCCGCCAAGTCGGAAGAGTGGTCTTCCAGATAAAGCGCCGGGGCAAAGTCATGATCATCATCGTGATCATTGGTCAGGTCGAAGGCCGGATCCTGCGCCGCCATTCGCGACTCCATCTCGGTCACATCCTGTTTGGATACGCCAAGATTTTCGGCCACCATAGTGACCTCTTCATCGCTGAACCAACCCAGGCGTTTCTTGGCCTTACGCAGGTTGAAGAACAACTTACGCTGTGCCTTGGTGGTGGCGACTTTGACTATGCGCCAGTTCTTCAGCACATATTCATGAATTTCTGCCTTGATCCAGTGCACGGCGAAAGACACCAAACGCACACCCACATCAGGGTCGAAACGTTTGACCGCCTTCATCAGGCCTATGTTGCCTTCCTGGATCAGGTCTGCCTGTGGCAGACCATAACCCGCATAGCCGCGGGCAATATGCACCACAAAACGTAAGTGCGACATAATCAGTTGCTTAGCCGCCTGCAGATCACCGGTTTCCTGCAAACGCTTCGCCAGCTCATACTCCTGCTCGGCGTCCAGCATGGTCATGCTGTTTACCGAATGGATATAGGCCTCGAGACTGCTGCTCCCCTGGGGAACCATCAGTGCCATTGATTGCGTTTGATCAGTCATTCACGCTCCTGTTTCTTACTGCTTTGATGCTCATTTCGGGTCGAAAAAAACGCTGATGAGCCGATGCACTATCGGTCAATTGACATATATTGTCAACGCCGTATCCAACATCCGGGGTTATTTTTACCCCGAAAATAGGACAATGCAAGTGAAGATAAGTTCATTTTTACATCAGTGAGGCTCTATGGCTCGCAGGTGTTGGCGCACCGACAGGAAAGACCCCAGCCAACCCAAAAATGACGCCAGTGCCATCATCTGCAGCAGCTCAACAAAGGTCAGGGACTGCATCTCAAGTTGGCTGCCATACAGGCCCAAAAGCGAGGCCAACGCCCCATCCAGATACCAGACCAAGAGGTTGATTATCACCCAGGCGAGTATACCGCCGATAACACCATACCAGATGCCGGTGTAGAGAAAGGGCCGCTGAATAAAGGCTTCCGTGGCCCCGACCAGCTTCATGACCTCAATTTCACTGCGCCGATTCATGATAGCCAAGCGAATCGTGTTGCCTATGACCAGCACCACTGCCAGGATCAGCAGTGCCGCCAACGCCAGCACGGTACGTTCCAACAAGCGCACCAGCGCCTGTAAGCGCTCCAGCCACTCGATATCCAGACGGCCAAAGCTCACCTCAGGCTCACGCTCCAGCTTGGTCAAAAGCTCTCTGGCGCCTGCGGGGCTGGAATACTTTTCGGTGGGGATCACGCTGATCACCGCCGGTAAAGGGTTGCTTTCCAGATAGGAGAGCGCCTCGCCGAAACCAGACAGCTGTTGGAACTCCGCCAGTGCCTCGTCACGATTGATATAGTCGACCTCGTCGATTTCCGGGTAGACCTTTATCCGTGCCAGCAGGCTCTGAATACTCTGCTCTGAGCGGTTCCCCTCAATAAACAAGGAGATCTGTGCCGCGCTGCTCCAGGATTGGGTAATGGTTTCGGCATTTTTTACCAGCACCTGCAAGGCGGCCGGCAAACTCAGGCTGACACCCAGCACAGCCATGGTCATCAGCGATGAGATAGGGTTGCGCCACAACTCACCCATGCTGGCCATGGCATGCTGTATATGGCGGATAAAGAACATCACTATCCGGCCGGAAAGCGGGAGTTTACTGCGGGTCAATGAAGGCTGGGCAGACATAGCTTATTCCTTAGCGCTCATGGGGCTAGTCCCCAGTTCTTCACCACCTATCATCCGCCCCTGCTTCAGGGTCAGGGTGCGGTATTTCATTCTGGCGATAAGACCGAGATCATGGGTGGCAATCAGCACGCTGGTGCCCGCATCGTTGAAGGTTTCAAACAGCCTGAGAATATCCATGGACAGCTTGGGGTCCAGGTTACCCGTAGGTTCATCGGCCAGCAATAGAGGGGGTTTGTTGACTATCGCCCTGGCAATGCCTACCCGCTGCTGCTCACCGCCCGAAAGCATGATGGGGTTATGGCGCTCTTTACCATAGAGACCCACCATATCCAGAGCACCGGCTACCCGCTTGCGGATCTCCCCCAGGGTAAAACCTTCGATAACCAAGGGCAGCGCCACATTGTCAAACACGCTGCGGTCCATCAACAGATGGTGGCTTTGGAAAATCATCCCGATATCGCGGCGCAGGTAAGGCACATGGCCGCGCTTGATACCGGCGATATCATGGCCGTTGATCCATACCCGGCCGGCACTGGCGCGCTCGATAACTGTGATCAATTTGAGCAAGGTACTCTTACCGGCCCCGGAATGCCCGGTAAGAAAGGCCATTTCACCCCGCTGAAGATGAAAACTCACATCAGACAGTGCCTTTTGGCCCCCGGCGTAAATTTTGCTGACCTGCTCAAATCGAATCATATATCAGTTATCCGCCTTCTCCTGACTGAACAGGGCTTCGATAAAGTCTTTGGCATTGAAGGTACGCAGATCGTCTATCTGCTCTCCCACGCCTATGTAACGAATAGGAATACCAAATTTATCGGCAATGGCAAAGATAACTCCGCCTTTGGCGGTACCATCCAGCTTGCTGATACTGATACCGGTAACCCCGACGGCTTCCTGGAACAACTGCGCCTGACTGATGGCATTCTGGCCCGTGCTGGCATCCAGGGTCAGCATCACTTCATGGGGAGCGTCCGGATCCAGTTTCTTCATCACCCGAACCACCTTCTTCAGCTCTTCCATCAGATGGCTCTTGTTCTGCAAACGACCTGCGGTATCGGCAATCAACACATCGACATTTCTGGCCTTGGCGGCCTGCAGGGCATCAAACAGCACAGAGGCGCTATCGGCACCTGTATGCTGGGCAATCACAGGAATATCGTTGCGCTGGCCCCAAACCTGCAGCTGCTCAACCGCAGCGGCGCGGAAGGTATCACCGGCTGCCAGCATGACAGACTTGCCTTCGCGCTGATACTGTTTGGCCAACTTGCCTATGGTAGTGGTCTTGCCAACGCCGTTGACACCCACCATTAATATAACGAAAGGCCCGGCGGCATTGTCCGGAACCAGAGGCACATTCACAGGCTCCAGTGTCGCCAGCATCTCCTGCTGCAGCAATTCATATAAGGCTTCGGCGTCCTTGAGCTGCTTGCGTGAAGCATGATCTATCAGGCTGGAGATCAACCGACTGGTGGTTTCCACCCCAACGTCGGCAATAAGCAGTTGCTCTTCCAGCTCTTCAAATAGGTCATCATCAATCTTTTTACCGCGAAACAGCCCGATAAAACCGCTACCGATATTTTCGCTGGTGCGCATCAGCCCCCGTTTGAGGCGGGCAAAGAAACCCTCTTTAACAGGTTTTGCCTGTGGCTCAGGTTGAGCTTCTTCATCAGCAGCCTGTTCGGCCTGGTTTTTTTCAGCGGCCAGACGCTCGGCTTCGGCCTGTTCTGCCTGCGCTTTTTCAGCAGCCAGACGCTCGGCTTCGGCCTGTTCTGCCTGCGCCTTTTCGGCCGCCAGACGCTCGGCTTCGGCCTGTTCTGCCTGCGCCTTTTCAGCAGCAATACGCTCGGCTTCTGCCTGTTCTGCCTGCGCTTTTTCAGCAGCCAGACGTTCGGCTTCGGCCTGTTCAGCCTGCGCCTTTTCAGCAGCAATACGCTCGGCTTCTGCCTGTTCAGCCTGTGCCTTTTCAGCAGCAATACGCTCGGCTTCGGCCTGTTCTGCCTGCGCTTTTTCAGCAGCCAGACGTTCAGCTTCGGCTTGCTCTGCCTGTGCCTTTTCAGCAGCCAGACGTGCTGCTTCTGCCTGCTCGGCCTGGGCCTTTTCAGCAGCCAGACGTTCGGCTTCAGCCCGCTCGGCCTGCGCCTTTTCAGCCGCCAGACGCTCAGCTTCGGCCTGTTCAGCCTGTGCCTTTTCAGTCGCCAGACGATCAGCTTCGGCTTGTTCGGTCTGCGCCTTTTCAGCAGCTAAACGTTCGGTCTCGGCCGCGGCTTCTGCGGCTTGTTGTTCGGCGAGTTTGGCCGCCTGCTCGGCTTCGTCATTACTTTTGTCTTTACGAAACCAGGAAAAAAAACCTTTCTTTGCCATCAGTGCTACCAGTGCTCAACATCGTGGGGGATCTTCAGGAGCCGGGCTCCCGCTTGAGGTCGCAACTATTTCCCTGGAGCAGCGGGGCCTGTTATGGGCATTCCCGAGCGATAAAGGGCTTTAGCTTCATCTCACCTTTTCGGCTGAGTTTGTTATAAAATAGCGACGCTTTAAGGTGGCATAGTCTACCACTTTCTTTCTTCAGGCAAAATCACGGGGGCAAGATGGCCAAAAATAGACCGGGCAGCGGTCAGGTTCGTATTATCGCAGGCCAATGGCGCTCGAGAAAATTACCCATCCAGGATCTGGAAGGCCTGAGGCCAACCACAGACAGAGTGCGGGAAACACTATTTAACTGGCTGGCAGGTGAACTCAGTGGCAGCTCGGTGTTGGACTGTTTCGGTGGCAGTGGCGCACTTGCCTTGGAAGCCCTGTCCCGCTATGCCGCTTTTGCCAGAGTCTATGAGCTGCAAAAAACCGCCGCTCAGCAACTGCAGCAGAATCTGCAAACCCTAAAATGCGACAGTGCCGAGGTCATCAACGGCGATGTATTGGCCGGTTTGGCGCGCCCTGCCGATCGCCGTTTCGATATCGTGTTTATCGATCCCCCTTTTCGCAAGGGACTGGCCGAGCAAACCCTAACCCTGCTGGCCCGGCATCAATGGCTCAACCCAGGCGCCCTTATCTATCTCGAAGTGGAATCAGAATTGCAGCAGTTGCCGATACCGGCCGACTGGGAGGCATTGAAAGAGAAGCAGGCCGGCCAGGTCAGCTACCGTCTGTATCGTTTCCCAGGAGGAGTAGAGTCATGAAAGCCGTATTAGTGTTGGGAAAACTGGCGACCCTATTGGCCTGGGTGTTGATGTTTTTCAACCTGTTCAGCCCGTTTGAAGGCAATATCGGCGTGATACTCACCATACTTCTCGGGGTAACCGCCATGATGCATGGGCTGCAGGTGCTGATATTTCACACGATATTTTGTCAGTTGTTGCCGCTCAAGGCTAAAGACTATCTCAACGCCTTTCTATTCGGGGTGTTTGCCTTGCTGGATTACCGCCAAAGAGCACTGAGTCAACTGGCTACAGAAACCTCGGCAAACACTCAGGATTGAGGCGGCAAAGGCGCCTCTTTACCCTTGGCCAATATTTCCAGCATTTGCTGCAAATGCTGGCTCAGGGCTTCAGCCTCGGCTGTCGCAAACCTTTGCTTAAGGGAAGCATCGAGTTGAGTCGCCAGCTCAGCCTTCACAGCAGAGAGAGCCGGTTGGTTCTCTTCAACCTGTAACTTGGCAACGCTGAGAGCCAACAACTTGAGCTCAGGCAACAACTCTATTTGCTTCAATGGTGCCAATAAACCTGGGTCGTCATCACTGAGTCGTTGATCCAGAGTCACCAGCAGCTGGTCGACCCGCGCCAAAGTCTGCTCTCCACGCTGATACAGAGGAGTTATGGCAACATCATTGGCAAAGTCAGTGAGTTGATAAAGGGTCACGCTCAGCGTCAGCACGATTAACAACAGCGGCAGTGACAACCCGAACACCAGACCGACCCAAAAGTTATTGATACCGGATAAAAAGGCTCGCATTGCTCCTCCGCTGTCAGCAACAAGGCCATCCTATGGATGGCCCGGGATCACAGGAATTTGATTGCCAAGGGGTACTTGTATTCCACGCCCTCACTGGCCTTGACCGCTGCGACTATGGTCACCACCACATCGAAAATTGCCAGTACAGCCACCAGCACCAAACCTATGCCAACAAAGATCAGGATCAGGCTGATGATGGTGTAAATGATCATACTGATTTTGAAGTTCAGGCAATTACGGCCGCAAACGTCGACAAATTCAAACTCTTCCCGTTTCATCAACCAAACGATCAACGGCCCCAAGATAGTGCCGAAAGGGATCAGGTAACCGGCAAAGCTCGCCAGGTGCACCAACATTCCCATGTCTCTTTCCTGCTTTTCCATGTTGTTTCCTAACTTTTTTCAGTTCAAAGCCAAACTATCCGGGCCATAGAGGCGCATCTGCCAGTCTTCTATGCTGCCCCGCTCCAGTCGGCGCTGCAAGCTGCCAACCCAGCTGGCCGCCAAACCTTCACAACTGAGCAGCCTGTCATAGGCGGCCGCATCAAATTCGGGGCAAAAATACAGCTTCATCGCCTCGGCAACACTGATATCGGTACGCCTTTGTTTCAGTATCAGGGCATCCTGACAGCTTATGATGCCAGGCTTCAGCACCCGATAGAACCAACCTGACATACCCGTTTGCTGCATGGCAAGGGCAAAGTCCCGCTGGCCATATTGGTGATTGAGCTTAAAACAGGGGGAACGTGGTTGGGTGACCTGCAGCTCGACTTCGCCAAAGCTGAGGATATCGCCGATATGAATATCCGCCTCGGTCAGGCCAACACTGCTGATGTTTTCTCCCATGGCCGGCGCATCCTGCCCCGCGGTTATCAGCCCCATGCGCCGGTAGTGGCCATAGTGCTCGCGAGGAAAATGATGCAGTACCCTATCCGGGCCACCATGATGTTTGGGATCCGCCTGGGCATCACCCGCAACCCTGGCGTCGAAAACCTCCAGCGTCTCCATCTGGGATTTGTTATCTATCCCGCTTGCCAGCTTGTCCCTGAATGTCAGCTCATCACCGGCATACAGCCCAGAAATCTTGTCAATCAAACACTTGGTCACGTTACGTCTCCCTTCGGGTGCCAAAGCCCGATCATACTCCAAGCTTACGGGACAGATCACGGACATTTCCATACAAAGCGGCGCTATTGTATGGCCGTGACGCCGAGGACAATACCAGGGATTTCTTATGTATTCAGGAGAAGTAATATGAAAGCATTCAGATTCAGCGCCCTGGCCCTTGTTGGGGCTGCAGTAAGCAGTGCCGCCTTGGCGGACAACACTGACGTTTATATCCGTAATGGCCAGATTTACAGCCATGAAAACAGTTTCTTTGTCTCTGCCGGTGCCTATCAGGGCAGCGAACTCTATCAAGGCGTCGATTCCAAGCTGCGTCCCTTCGGTAACCTGGGTTATAACGGCAAGGACTTCAACGCCTCACTGGCCAATATCAACTACCGTTTCTTCGGCAATGATAAAGATCTGTTCAACCTGAGTGTGTACCTGGGTAGTCCGGGTATTGCCTTGAAAGACTCAGACGCGGCAGCGCTTGGCGGCATCCATGAACGTAAACTGAGTGGCGATCTGGGTATCAACCTGGATACCCAACTGGGATTCGGTACTCTGTCCACCTCGGTACAACATGACGTAACCAACAGATACAACGGCTTTATCGGCCAGGTCCGTTACGCCGTACCACTAAACCTGGGCTGGGGTAGTGTCGTTCCCTACGCCGGCGTCAGCTACCTGAGCAGTGACTTTACCCAGTACTACTTCGGAGTCAGCAAGGCTGAAGCCAATAAGCAGCATAAGGCCTACCAACCGGGCAAAGCCTTCACCTACAACGCAGGTTACAAGCTGATTGTGCCTCTGGGAGAACATCTCGAACTCAGCCAAAGCAGCAACTACAGCTACCTGGATTCCGCCATTGCCGACTCGCCGATTGTTGATGGCAAACAGCAGTGGAACGCCAACCTGGCACTGACTTATTACTTCTGAATCTGAGGTCCTTGGATGAAATCGCTTAAAAACCTCTTGCTTGCCGCAGGCTTAGCCATAGTTGTCAGTGGCTGTGCTACCCCTTATGACACCCAGAAATCCTTCTGGACCTTTGGCAAAGGCTTTGAGACAACCCAAATTGCCTCAAATGCCTGGCAAATAAGTTTTGTCGGCAATAACAACACTGACAGGGCCCTGGCCCGCAAATACATTCTGCGCAAAGCGGCAGAGTTGAGCCAGCAAGGGGGATTTGCCTTCTTCACCCTGGACAGCGAACAAACCAACAGGGATGCGGTGAATACTTTTGGTGTGGGTCGCAATGACAATAGCTGGCTCTGGGGCTCCAACTCAATTGAGAGGGAAACCTCAGTGATAGTGGAAGTCACCGGCCTGAACCAGAAGCCGGAAAATCCAGGTACCCGGGTTTATGAAGTCAGCTATATTCTCAGTAATGTCAGCGTTAAAGACTGAATGGTCACTGGTAAAGGGGTGACTGAGTCCCCCTTTATGCCAATCAAATTGTCACTTATGTAATCGGGGTGCTAATTTTGCTTTATCTTGATCCACAAGCTTATCGGCAGGAAATGGCAAACACTCGCATAACACTCGTAGAAGACGACAATAAGATCAGTGACCTTCTGACCAATTACCTCAGGAACCAACATTTCGATGTAGAGCGGATAGACAATGGCAACTGTGCCTGCCAGCAGATCCTCGAGCGTCAACCTGAGCTGGTGATCCTGGATCTTATGTTGCCGGGAAACGATGGCTTGAGTATCTGCCGTGAAATCCGGGCCCAATACCAAGGCAAGATACTGATCCTCACCGCCAGTGAAGATGACATGGATCAAGTGGCAGCTCTGGAGATGGGCGCCGATGACTTTGTCAATAAACCTATTCAGCCCAGGGTACTGCTGGCCAGGATCCGCATGTTACTGAGACGGCAGGAAAGCGCGGTCACAGAGAGCAACCGTGAACGTCAGTTTGGTGAACTCTATCTGGACAATGCCCGCAAGTTCTGCGCCGTCAGTCAGACAGAGGTCAACCTCACCGCAGCCGAATTCGACCTGTTGTGGCTGCTGAGCTCACATCCGGATGAAATACTGTCGCGGGAGTTTCTGGTCAAAGAAACCCGCGGCATAGAGTACGACGGAATAGACCGCAGCATAGATAACAAGGTAGTGATTTTGCGTAAAAAATTAGGCGACAACCCCAGCTTGCCACGCAAGATAATCACAGTAAGGGGCAAGGGTTATCTATTTGTGCCGGATAGGTGGTAATGAAGCGCCTGTTTATCTTCTCCTATCTGGTGCTGGTGTTTCTGTTTTTCACCTCCATCATTTTTGTCTTTCAGTTGGACTTCTTTTCCTCCGATGAGTGGGAAAGCGACTATCTGGACCGCACCAATATGTCACTGAGCCAGCTGTTGTCTGAAATCTCGGCCGCCAAGGGTGTTGCCAGTGCCGAGGCCTCACTTGAGCAGGTGCTAGGCAACGTGCACAAACAGCTGAGGGTCATCTCTTTGGACTCGGCCGAGCTGTCGGCTGAAGAAAAACAGATCCTGAGAGACAACCGGCATTACGTCAAAGACATGGAAGAGGATATCTCCTATATCATGTTCCAGGGTTCAGATAAGGTGTATGCCATCAGCCGTGATGAGTCCGCTCCTTTCTGGCAGGAATACTATTTCAAAGAATCCGTTGCCCTCTGGGTGCTGTTTCCCGTGTTGGCTTTTATCAACTTTGTACTGCTCTACCTGTTGGCCCGGCGTCTGCGCCGCTTGGAAAGGGTTCACAGTGCCTTTGCCAATGGAGATTTCAAAGTACGGGCCAAGACAGGTGTTTGGCACAAGGTGGGACACCTGAACCAGTCATTCAATCAAATGGCTGACAAGATAGCCAAACTCATCGACAGCAACAAACAACTCACCAATGCCGTTGCCCATGAAGTGCGTACACCTATATTCAGGATCCGTTGCAATCTGGACATGCTGGACGATTCCGGCGTGCGCCCGGAGCAAATGTCTTATCTGGAAGGCATACATCAGGACCTGGATGAACTCGGCACCATGGTGGACGAGTTGCTGCAATACGCCAGAATGGAGCGACGTCAGGCGCCATTACAATTGAGCTGCCAATCATTGGATACCGCGCTGCAGGAGTTGATTGCCCACCTGCAGTTTGAAACCGATATCGCCCTTGAACTCACCAAGGTAGAACCACTGGAGGCCATGGTAGATCTGCGCCTCTGGCATAGAGCTGTCAGCAATATCATCCGCAACGGCTACCGCTATGCCAGCCAAAGCGTCAGCATAAGGCTCAGCGGCGACACTGACAGGATCTGGCTGCATATTGCCAACGATGGCCCAGGGATCCAGGATGAAGATAAACAGCGCATTTTTGATCCCTTCGTTCGCATAGACAAATCACGGGATCGCGGCAGCGGCGGTCACGGCCTGGGATTGGCCATCAGTGCCCAGATCATTCGCCAGCACTGTGGGGACATTAGCGTCAGCGACACAGCAAGCGGTGGCCCGAGTTTCGATATCTGGTTACCCAGACCGGCAACAAGCTGCCAAAACAGATAAAAAAAGCCCCGTTAAGAAACGGGGCACCAGCAAACCAGTTGGGAATCAGCGGGCGAATCACAGCGCCATAAAGAAGACTCGCTGCACATATTGGGGCTTAGGAAGGTGTGAACAAGTCCCATGTGTGCTCTGCGTCGGCTTACGGGCCTGGATGCAAGGCGTGGTTCGCAGCACCCTGAGCATTCGCCAGCACTGTGGGGACATTAGCGTCAGCGACACAGCAAACGGTGGCCCAAGTTTCGATATCTGGTTACCCAGACCGGCAACAAGCTGCCAAAACAGATAAAAAAAGCCCCGTTAAGAAACGGGGCACCAGCAAACCAGTTGGGAATCAGCGGGCGAATCACAGCGCCATAAAGAAGACTCGCTGCACATATTGGGGCTATTAGGTGACGCATTCATGACACAGAGGCGACAGCGGGATGACAATCGCCTCGAACCTTGGGCAACAGGATTAAAAAAGCCCTGCTTCAAGAGCAGGGCAAGCCAGTTAGCACATAAATAAACAAGAAGGGAGAAACCCGAAGAGCCCTTGAGCTCTAACCAAAGATCGCCAGCAAGATTAAGCCCACTTGATGACGGCGGCATGACACTGATGCGGGATTTTTATGACAAGCTCAATTCTGCTGTGCTTGCAGGTACTGACGTAAGGCGTCTCCCGGAATCGAGGTTTCCGAGGCAACCGCGAAAGCCGCCCACTGAGCGGCTTCCTTCATGGCCTGTTCCACTGCCATTCCCGATACCAAACCATGGATAAGCCCGGCGGCAAAGGCATCACCGGCCCCCGTGGTATCCACCACTTTCGCCGGAACCGCCGCTATCAGCGTCTCACCACTCTCCTGGTATAACACCGCGCCCTGCTCGCCTTGAGTCACAATAAAGTATTTAAGTGCATCACCGGCTATCTGACGCCCAAACTGCCAGGGGCTGAGCTCGCTGCGCCCTTGCATATCGGTTATCGAAGACAGCAATACATGGCAGGGTCTTGGCCTGTCATCTTTGGCCAATTGTGCCACCACCAGAGTGTGTTCCAGCGCGGTTCGCGCCCAACTGACCGCCCCTTCGGCAGAGGAGTTGATATAGAGCGCATCCCACTGCGACCACTTGGGCGGCGCCGGCAATTCAAATATCGGCCGCTGCGGCCGGATAATGGTGCGCTCGCCATCCGGGGTCATCACCAACAACATTTCACAGGTATTGCCTGCTCGCCGCTGCACCCTGCGACAATCCAGCCCTTGGGTACTGGCTTCGGCCAGCAGCCAATCGCCCATCTCGTCTCGCCCAACCTGACTGACCAGAGCCACATT
This sequence comes from Shewanella sp. BJSY2023SW005, assembly GCF_047314585.1. Taxonomy (NCBI): domain Bacteria; kingdom Pseudomonadati; phylum Pseudomonadota; class Gammaproteobacteria; order Alteromonadales; family Shewanellaceae; genus Shewanella; species Shewanella sp. BJSY2023SW005. The sequence continues at coordinate 29,006 of NZ_JBKORJ010000048.1, read as the reverse complement.
ATGACCGGCCCATTCCAGCCCTATGCCAGTGTTGGCGCCACCACCACCCAAGCGTTGGCCACCATCCTGATAATGGAATCTACCTCCGGTACGCAAGGGTTTATCCAGCAATAAGATTCGGTCACAGTTAAGGTTGGCAACGAGCAAAATCTTGGCCATAGAAATAGTCCACAGAAACGAATGACCCCATCTTACCCCAGGGCAAACACTAAATGCAGCGCAGCCAACAACAAAGGCCACAAGAGGTGATATTGCCAAACGGCTAAAAACACCGTTTTAACTCAGCAAAAATTGCCGTTCAAGCGAGTTTTTATTTACATTTATTCAAAGTTAAAACAGACTATTAAACATCCAGACTTTGGTGAAATTTTCTTTCCAAGACAACAAAATAAACTCACTTTACCCGAGCGCTACAGACTCCTATATTCGCGGAAAATTTCACCATTCAGACTTTTTAAACTGATCTCCGTTTAAAAGGTCGTTTTTCTATTTGGAGTCTGAGTTGTCCCAACCTCACGCCACCGCTCACAACAACAGTGCCTGGGTACCTGTTGCGGGTTTGACCCTGTTTGCTCTGGCTTCCGGCTATCATATGAGTCTGCTGCCACTGGCATTGGACGGTTTTGGCTTAGCGACAGATCTGGCGGCTTGGCTGGCGAGTATTTTCTATTTCGGCCTGTTGCTCGGGGCAACTTGTATTTCACCTGTCGTGGCACGCCTGGGACACAGAGGTGCCTTCATCCTGTTTCTATTGCTGTTGGCGGCGACAGTGGCTGGCATGCCCTTGGTGGTTAATGGCCAGTTTTGGCTGGCGGCGCGCTTTATTGCCGGGATTGCCGTGGCCGGCATCTTCGTAGTGGTGGAGTCCTGGTTGTTGATAGCCGACACCGCCAAGCAGAGAGCCAAGCGTTTGGGCTTCTATACAGGCTCACTCTATGGCGGTAACGCCCTGGGACAACTGGGTGTGGGACAGTTGGGTGTCGATGGTGCCATGCCGCATATTTTGGTGGCTATAGTACTGGTGTTGGCCGTATTGCCGCCACTGCTGGCCAAGCGCTGTCAGCCACAAAAAATACAGCATCAGAAGATTAGCTTCAAAGAAGTCAGGCATGTCAGTCGCCCTGCCATCATGGGCTGTCTGGTTGCAGGTTTGGTATTGGGCCCCATCTATGGCCTGATGCCTGTGTTTCTCAGCGAGCAGACAGGTGACCACCAGCTGACGGGCAAACTGATGGCCATAGTGATCCTGGGAGCCATGTTGGTGCAACCCCTGGTCAGTTGGTTGTCTCCCAGATTCAGCAAGACTCTCTTGATGGCGTTTTTCTGTTTGTTGGGCGCCGCCGGGGTTGTGGGTATTCTGCTGAGTCACAGCACTTTGGTGATGGGCTTCAACCTGTTGCTGCTGGGGGCTGCCGCCTTCGCCCTCTACCCTATCGCTATTACGCTGGCCTGTGACAGCCTCGACAGCAGCAAGATAGTGGCGGCAACCGAACTTATGCTGCTCAGCTACTCAGTGGGTTCTGTTATCGGGCCTCTGGTGGCCAACGGCTTCCAGCAACAGCAGGGTCTGCCCATGTATCTGGGCTTGTGTCTGACCACAACTTGTATCTATATGCTGTTGTCCAGTGTGCGACCAACCCGTGGCCGGATGCCGGCACTGCGTCCCTGAGCCGCTGCTGAGGCTCAGGATCCTTGGCCGGACTCAGGCACTCAACTCGGCCTTGGGCGGCCAGACAAGATACATGCCCTCACTGGCCGGTGAACTGAAACTGAAACCAAATTTGAGGTACAGTTGCGGCACATCGGCCATCAAGGTGATATAGGCACCCTCGAAGGCGTGAGCTTTCAGATAGTCCATCACCTTTTGCATCAACAAACGCCCCAAGCCTTGTCCCTGCCAGCGGGGATCGACAGCCACATCCACCACTTCAAAATTAATTGCTCCGTCCCCCACCACCCTGGCCATGGCGATACACTCACCCTCGAAAACAAGTTGCACACCATAGAGGCTGCTGGGCAGCGCCTTTTCGACACCGGCTCTCGGCCTAGGGCTCAGTCCGGTAATCTGCCGCAAACGGATAAAGTCCTCCACAGCGGCGGTTTGCTCCAGAACTTCAACTTGCTGTTTCATTTGGATAACCACTCCTTTGCCAACAGGGCATATTGATACTCACAGCCCCAGCGTCCCTTAAAGAAAATATTGTCGATAAAATGCCCTTCGCGGCGAAAGCCCAAGGCCTCAAGCAAGCGCCAGGCAGGGCGATTCTCCGTGTCAGTAATTGCAATCACCCTGTGCCTGCCAAGCTCCCGAAACAGGTAATCCAGCACGGCGAATACCGCTTCCCTGGCGATACCCTGCCCCTGGCAGAGTGGATCCAGGCTGAATCCCAACTCCACTTGCTGCTCATCAATGAAGTGCAAGGCCAGATCGCCGGCCAGAGTGCCGTCGGTAAGCTCAATAGCCAGTTGATACCAATGACCGCTCAGCGCCCAAGCTTTTGGAATGGCTTCATACAAGGTCTTGGCTTGTTCGAGACTGAAGGTGTCCCAGCTTTGATAACGAGCCACCTGCGGCTCCTGCCGATAACGGCTGAAGGCGGCAAGATCTGACGCTCTTAAGCGGCGCAGTGTCAGGTTGGTGCTTGTAATTGGCTCCATTCGCTATCCAGCCCTTTGCTTTTCACCAAAACAACAGAACTCCTGTACAGCCGGTAGCGCTTCACGGCCATCGGCCAGCCCTAAATGATACACAGCCTCTACCTTGTTGATGTCGCGCTCCAGCCTCGACAAGTCCAGCGCCATCTTGGGTTGGATCACCATGGCACTCCCTTCAGCAACCGCCTGTTGTAATTGTTGTTGTGCCTGGTTGTACACCTGATGGCGCCTCAGCAAAGCCTCGGCAACCTTGGGGTAACGCCGATAGGCCTTTTGTGCCAACCATTTAAACTTAAAGGCTGACTTACTGTAATCCGCGGCCTGGGTCAGGATAACCAGCTGTTTTTGATAGCCGTCAGCTCTGGCTTGCTGCAGCGGGATAGGAGCCGCAATGCCACCATCAAGATAAGGCACCCCATTGATGGCGACGGGTTTGGAGATAAAAGGCAGGCTGCTTGAGGCAATCAGTATCTGCAACAGCTCGTCGTGGCCACCAAAATCACTCATGCCAAAGAAGTCGGTTTCACCGGAAAGGCAGTTGAAAGCACCTATTTTGAATTCGGCCCCCGAGGACAGGAAGGTCTCAAAATCGAACGGCAGCAACTCGTGAGCCATACGTCTATAGGTGAAGTCAGTATTGACATAATTGCCCGTCTTCAGCAGATGCCTCATGCCCATGTAGCGCTTATCTGCAAGATAACGCTGCTGAATTAACAGGTTACGCCCTTTCTGTCTGGAAAGGTACGAAGCCGGGTAGATGGCTCCAGCGGAAACCCCTACCTGATAATCAAACATGACTCCGGCTTCCAGGAAAGCATCCAGCACCCCGGCGGTATAAATGGCGCGCAGGCCACCGCCCTCCAGCACCAAAGCCGTGCCTTGCAGTTGCGAAAACTCTGTGACCATTATGATTCCCCCAATACAGCCAATAGCGCAGCATAGCCAAGCAAGGCCCACAGGGGAAGCCACTCTTGAAATACCCGTACTTTAGCAGTAAGAAATTTGCCTTGAATTACTTAAGCTTATGCTGATTTTTCATTAAGAAATCCGCCAAAAACATTCAAATTGATTGTCAACTCACCCTTGGCAACCCCTGGTGGCATAGGGCTTGCCCCTGCTTGGCCGGGTCCAAATGCCGCCGATATCAGTCGAGTCGGCACCATCAGGCAACTGATTAAAAAGTAACTTATCTGCAGTGGCAGGAAGCCACGCAGTATCGCCTGACAGGAGTAAAAGGAATGGATGCTAGCAATCAAGGAGAAATCTGCTTACTGCCGCAGTTGGCCAACAAGCACAAACTCAAGCTCTATCGCTGCTGTCTGGAAGAATTTCGACAGTTGGGCTACTGGGACCAATATGTGCAACAGGTGCAGGATGAAATGCACAGGCTACAGGCCTTGGCGGAAGAGTAAACTGCATTGCACCCGGTAATAGGGTGACACAAGTCAAATTTAAGTTGAATTTTTCCCCGGAACAGGCTGCAATAGCGACGCAAAATTTCACCTTGGGCGGTTTAGCCACTCAAAGATGCAAAGCCAACTTCAATTTGGCCAAGGATGCCGAAATACTTAAGGGAAAAAGATGAAACGCTTTGTTTTTTATTTTATTTTTGGTTATGCCTGTTACCTGAGTTGGGTAAAACTCAGCGGCAATGAACCGCAGCAGCTGACCGACATTCACCAAGACACCATAAGCAACAGCATCCGCGAAGCGGCTCAAACCGCCCCGCGCTATGCCAGTAAGCCTGTAGAGATGGACGCCGGCTTCCACTGCGATGGACGCCAGTATTGCAGCCAGATGACCTCCAGAGCCGAAGCCGAGTACTTCAACCGTTACTGCCCCAACACCAAGATGGATGGCGACAATGATGGCCGCCCCTGTGAAAACGACAGCCGCTGGTAAAGCAATAATCCGTCTTGGCCTGTAGCCATTTCCCCAACTGGCAATGACAATCCTGAGTCAAGCGGCAACCAGTGGACCATCTTCTGCAAAACAGGCACTCAGGGTTGCTATGGCTTCGCGGATCTTTGGCGCCTGCGCCTCTCGTCCCGCGGTCAGAGCGTAAACGCTGTACTGCGGCAGTTGCCAGTCAGGCAATAGAGGCAACAAAGTGCCCTGCTGCAAAAACTGCCGCACTTCAGGCTCCGGCAAGGCCGCATAACCCAAACCATCCAAGGTAAAGCGGATCAGACTCTGCATATTGTTGACCGCCAGACGCCCTGGCGCCAAAGACAGCTGCTCACCACTGACGGTATGACTCAACATACTGTCCTGCACCATACTCCCCTTATGGCACAGACGCTCCCAGTTCTGCAATTCACCAGGATGCATGGGCATTGAGTTCCCTCGCCTACACAGAAAGTCCGGTGCCACGCACAAGAGCATCTGCCAATCGGCCAGATGATGAGCCACCAGCGCCGAATCGGCCAAAGGCCCGATACAGATGGCCAGATCTATGCCACTACCCACCAGATCCACAGTCTCATCCTGCAGCTGCAGCGACAATTGAATGCCGGGATGCGCTTCCAACAGACGCCTTAGCGGCTCACAGAGAAGACCGCCACCAAAGCCAACAGGGGCGGCTATGCGCAACTCACCGGCCGGACCGTCCTTCAAACGACTCAACTGCAGCTCTGTCTCATCGGCAAGAGCAATCATCTGTACACAGCTCTGGTAAAAGAGCTTACCTGCCTCGGTCGGTGTCAACGCCCTGGTGCTACGATTAAGTAGCCCAAGCCCAAGTTGCTGCTCCAGCTTGAAGATCTGCTGGCTAACGGCAGATGTACTCATGCATAACTGCCTGGCGGCGGCATTCATGGTGCCTTTCTCAACTGTGGTGGCAAATACCAGCATCGCCTTGACCATCTGCCTATTCATCTTTAAGCCCCATCACAACAGCAAAAACATCTCAGTTACGGCGGTCGCCATAAAGCATTCCTTAACTGTGTTTCCAGAAAAATGCGCTTGAGAGGATTGTATCATCGGCGTAAATTCTCGCCATTGAAAATCATTCTCATTTACCAAATTTGCATTTATGCATTCAGGAGTTTAAAGCCGATGTCTTTGTGTCGAATCAGCCCTCTGGCCAGCGCCATTGCCGCACTCTTCCTCATACCTGCAGCACAGGCCGATGAAGCGCCCCAAGACATGGAAGTCATAGTGGTTACCGCCTCCGGCTACGAGCAACAACTCAAGGATGCTCCCGCCTCTATCAGCGTACTTACCCGAGAACAGCTGGATAGCCGTTTCTATCGCGATATTACCGATGCCATGTTGGATGTTCCCGGTGTCGTGGTTACCGGTGGCAGCGATCGCCGTGACATTAGCCTGAGGGGCATGGGAAGCCAATACACACTGATCCTGGTGGACGGCATGCGCCAGTCATCCCGGGAGACTCGCACCAATAGCGATGGCCCGGGAGTCGAAGGCGCCTGGACTCCGCCACTGTCGGCAATAGACAGAATCGAAGTGGTGCGCGGCCCCATGTCATCCCTGTATGGTTCTGACGCCATAGGCGGGGTGATCAATATCATCACCCGCAAGGTTCCGGAAAACTGGCAGGGAGAACTCAGACTGGACAGCACAGTTCAGGAACACAGCGAATCCGGCAATATCTATCAGGGCAACTTCTTTGTCAGCGGTGCCCTGATCCCTGACTGGCTGGGGTTACAACTTTATGGCCAGTACACCAAGCGTGAAGAAGACCAGATAACCGGCGGTTACCGCGGTCGAGATGCCAACAATCTCAGTGCCCGTTTCTCGCTGACCCCGAGTGACGACCACGACATCATTTTGGAAGTCAGCAGTGCCGTTCAAGAGTTGGACAGCACCCTGGGCAAAACCGTCGCCCCGCTCGCTCCCGGTGAATCCTGCGGTCGTTACGGCTGCCCGGCGTCCTCCACCACCGAATATGAGAGCCGCAAATACTCCTTGGCACACACGGGCCGCTGGGAAATAGGCACGAGTAATACCTGGGTCAAATATGAAGAGTTCGAAAACAAAAGCCGAGAGATGACCATCAAGAACACTGATGCCCAGACCAGTCTGGTCACCGGCTTTGGTGATAGTCATACCACCACCTTTGGGGCCGCCTTCAACTACCAGGATCTCAGCGACAAGACAGGTAACCAGATAGGTGACCGTAGTGACATCAGCAGACGCCAATGGTCGGTATTTGCCGAAAACGAATGGCGCATGAGCGACACCTTTGCCCTGACGGCCGGTTTACGCATGGATGATGACGAAAACTTTGGCGAACACTTCAGCCCCCGTATCTACGGAGTCTGGGATCTGACCGACAGCACAACGCTCAAAGGTGGTGTTTCCACCGGCTTCAGGGCCCCAAGCCTGAGACAAACTGTGCCGGATTGGGGCCAGGTCAGCCGCGGTGGCAATATGTATGGTAACCCGGATCTCAAACCCGAGACTTCAATCAACTACGAGCTGGGGCTGCACACAGGCTTCGGCGACAATATCACCACGGCCCTGACCGTCTTCTATAACGAGTTTGAAGACAAAATTACCCGAGTACCCTGCCCCGAGAGTCAGTGTACCGACGGTCCGAACCAGTTTGGCTCCGATCCCACCACTTACGTGAATGTGGATGAAGCGGTAACTCAGGGGTTCGAGCTGGATTTCAACTATGACATCAATGATGACATCCAGCTTTCGGCCAACTACACCTATACGGACTCAGAGCAAAAGACAGGGCGCTATCAGGGCAGTCCATTGAATCAATTGCCCAAGCACCTGCTGCAAACCTCCCTGAACTGGCAAATCAACGACCGCTGGGGCAGTTGGGCCAGAGTGCACTACCGGGGTGAAGAGAGCCAACCCACCACGGGCCCCTCTTCGTCGACTCTGGTGGCCCCCTCTTACACTCTGGTGGATATAGGGGCCAACCTGCAGCTGATGGAAAACCTCAAACTCAGCGCCGGTATCTATAATCTACTGGACAAAGAGATTACCCAGGAAGAATACGGCTATATCGAGGACGGCCGCCGCTATTGGCTGGGGATGACCTGGAGTTTCTAACGAGGAAGCCTTATGCCGTTTTTATAAGCCAGAACAGTTCTGGGATATACTGGCGCCGTTCAACTCTCTCACTCCAAAGACCGCGCACCGCCGCGGTCTTTTAATAGCTGTTGCAAAAAACGCCATGACAGCGTTTACTGTGTCCGCGCCAAATTCCCAAGGTTAAGGAAAACAATGAAACTGATACTGATCATTATCGCGTTTGTGGCCTTCTTTATCGCCCTGAAAAAGTGGCAACGAGCCCATGCGGTAAAAAGCGGCGACCCTGATGCCATGGCCAATGAAGGCTTGAGACTGATTGGCAGAAATAGCGTCGATGAAGGCATAGCGCTGCTGGAACAGGCCGCCAATAAAGATCATCCCGCCGCCGCCCAAATGCTCTATGAGTTCTATACCCGTCCCGAGCTGGAGATGGTGCCCAACGATGCCGACAAGGCGATGCATTGGGCCGCCAAGGCCTCGTCATTGGACAATGAATTTGCCAAGCTCCATGACCTGATGTTGGAGCTGCGCCAACACCCTGCTTTTGGTGACAATATTCAGCTGCTGGAGCAAAACTTACTCCCCAGAGCCGAAGCCGGTGATACTGAGAGCCAGAGCCAACTGGGACGGGTCTATTCCCGTAACCCGATACTCGATAAGGACGGCAGTAAGGCGATGAAATGGCTCGAGTTGGCCGCCGCCAAGGATGATCCCGAAGCCTGCTTTCATCTGGGGATATTGCTGCAGGAGCCCAGGCAAGGGGAAGCCGATTTGCAGCAGGCCAGATTCTGGCTCACCAAGGCACACCAGCTGGGTGAAGCGGCCAGCGCCGGTCATCTGGCGGAAATGATGTTGCAAGGCCTAGGTGGCCCGGTGGATAAACGCCAGGCCGAGCAGCTGTTGATAGAGCAGGCTCAGGACAGCAGTTACTTTCAGTTGATGCTGGGACAGCGCTACCTGCGCGGTGACCAATTACCTCAAGATCTGCACAAGGCCAGAGAGTGGTTGGAAAAAGCCGCGGCCGATGAAGATGATAGCGTGGCAGATCCAGTGTTGGCCGGCTTCCTGCTCGAACACTCCCGCGACAGTCAGGATCATCTGCGTGCCAAGGCAATACTCGAACCCCTGGCACAGGCTTGGGATCTTAGTGCCCATTTTCAACTCGGTAAACTCTATGAACAAGGGCTGGGCGTCAATCGCCAGTTGCCGCTGGCACTGATGCATTTCGAGTTTGCTTCCATGGGGGACGAAGCCGAGTATATCGCGGCCAAAGAGTCACTGGCGGTACGTCTGAGCCAATCGGAAAAACAGCAGGCCGAAGCACTCAAGCAGGAATATCTGGTGCTACACCCCATAGACAGCCTGGCCCAGGCCAGATTGGATCTCCTCAAGGGCCAGGCTCTGCTGTATGCGGATAAGGGAGAATACAAGGAACTACAACAAGCGCTGCCCTGGCTGGAGAAGGCCGCCTTCGGCGGAGAAACTCTGGCCTATGAAGAGCTGTATGAAACTTACCTCGAACTGGACCAAAGGGTAGATGCCGCCGTATGGCTGCAGCTGGAACTGGAAGAACATAACCAGTTCGGTTTGTTGGGTGATCAGGTACTGCAGCAACAGGAACTGTTGCAAAGCTTTACCGAGGCCGAAACCGCCTGGTATGAGCAGCGTCTCGAAGAGATTCGGGCGCAGTTGCCGCAAAATAACCCAGAAGCCGCCTGAGCTGTATTAAACCTTTGAAGACAGACCCAGGCCAAGGCCTGGGTCTGTCTTTTCTGAGATGATTGCCAGAACCGCTAACCCAGCGGTTCAGCCTTTATTCTTGATGGTCCAGTAGGCGGCGTTGACACCATCTTCACGAAATTCGATATCCACCGGGTACTCACGCTCACAACCCTCGACTATCCAGCGTTCATGCCAGTAGCGCTCACCGACTTTGCCTTTGGGCATCGCCAGCACAAAGGCAAAAAACTGCTCCGGCACCTCGCAGCCGCGACGAGCCACTTCGGCAGCCACTCCCGGCATGGCATCCCTGAGCAGGGTTTCATTGGCTAAAGTGCCTTGCTGAACTATCTCCTCAGAGAAGTATTCCCCTTCGGCCGCGGCTACCGGCAGTGACACCAGCAAGCCACACAAGATCCCAATCCATTTCATCTGTTTTCCTCCCTGATAGTTTCTGTATCAATATTAGCCCGTCATCCCGCCACAGGCTCAACCAGCCTAGTCGAAGATTGCCATGCTTTAGGTCACCGGAGTGTGAACAAAGCTATAGTTTCATGTAAAACAATATCTTAAGCTTTAATATTTTTGGATTTATGCACCGAGGCAAAATACCATTAAGGATTCCATGGCTGCGGCCTTCCCTATATCCGCTGCCACTCTCAGCTTGCCAGACGTCAGAGGCTTGGCTAGACTGCCGCGCTAGCGACGATTCAGTTGGCAATATCTCTATTCTATAAACCGGGCGATGTAATGAAAGCAAAGCAGTATCAGGGCTTTACCCTAATTGAACTTGTAGTGGTGATTATTATCCTCGGGATCCTGGCAGTGGTGGCCGCGCCCAAGTTCCTCAATCTGCGCGACGACGCCACGGAGCAGGTGTTCAGGGGCCAGTATGCCGCCTTTGAATCTGCGGTAAAACTCTATCACAGTGGCTATCTGGCCAAGGGGTATCAGGGCGCCATCGACAATCTGGCCAGCTTTGGTGATGGCAGTGTTGATTCCAGTGTCAACGGCTGGCCCTATGCCACTGCAGGCAAAGACACTCACATTTTCAACGCCTGCGAACAGTTGTGGCATGGCCTCACTGATACCGACCTCAGCATAGCCTATGTAGAAGATGCCAATCTGCCTACAACCACTGTCGACGTGGCCTATACCTATAAGCAAACGCCCAATACATGCATCTACCGCTCAGTGTATTTTATCCAGCAAAATGAACCGACACTGATCATGGAGTATCAGCCGGATACGGGTGAGGTCTCGGTTCGCAAAACCTTCTGGAGTCAGCCTTAGAGCTTGGCAGCTTCTCCCGGACTCTGGTCGAAGTAACGCTTGAACTCCCGGCTGAATTGGGCCGGGCTCTCATAGCCCACTTCCAGTGCCGCTTCCTTCACCTTGAGGCGCTGTCTTTGCAGTAACTCTTTGGCCTTATTGAGGCGGATCTTCTTCAAGTACTGAATGGGCGATGAGGCCGTGACCTCCTTGAAACAGCGATGAAATGCCGAGGGGCTCATGTTGACCAACTCGGCCAGCTGCTCTACCTCCACACTTTCACGATAGTTCTGATGCAGATATTTGAGCGCCTTCTCTACTCGGGATAAACGGGTATGACTGAGTGCCAGCGCATATAAAGGCGCCGCATTGTCGGAAGCCAATACCCGAAACAGCAACTCCTGCACCATGGCCTGACCCAAGACCTCGGCTTCCAACGGCGACTGCAGAGCCAGCAGCAAACGCTCGACACAGCAGAGCATGTCTTCGCTGTTGGCGGCAACAAAGAAGCCGCTCTGACGGGCATCATCGAGATCCTTGGGCACCTTGTGGTGTTGATCCATCATGCGGATCAACTGGTTCAGTTGCTGCAGATCTATATCCACCATGAGTACCAATACCGGTTCTTCCTCGGAAGCAAAGGTTTCACACTCCACCGGCATAGGCACTGTCATCACCAAGGTGTTCTGCGGATCATAGTCATAGATCTTATCTTCGAGATAGACACGTTTACGCCCCTGGCCGACTATCATGATCCCTTGGGAATAACACATGGGGCCACGGCTGCCATAGGCCGAACTGCGAAACAGATGCACCCCTGGCAGGCTGGTGCTGTTCACCCCTTCATCCACCGCCAGGACCGCCATTAAGGCTGCAATATCACTCATAACACTCTCCAATCATCAGGGTTTGGATACTAGCACCATTACAGAAAAAAGCATCAAAATAGCCATATTCAAGCCCCAATTAACCAAACTAGGCAGGAATAGGCATAAATGCTCCAGCAATGTGTATTTCAATCCAAGCAGAGGGGACTAAGATGGCAACCATAGTTTTTCGGCTGTAGAAGAGAGAAATATCATGCTCAATTTCGACTATCGCAACCCTACCCACATAGTATTTGGTAAAGACAGACTGGCAGAACTGGATCAACTGGTACCGGCCAATGCCAGAGTGCTGGTGACTTACGGCGGTGGCAGTGTCAAACGCTTCGGCACTCTGGACAAGGTCATAACCGCGCTGGGCGACCGTGTTGTATTTGAATTCGGTGGCATTGAAGCCAACCCTAAATATGACACCCTGGCCAGGGCTGCCGAGCTGGCGCGGCGCGAATCCATCGACTTTCTGTTGGCCGTCGGTGGCGGTTCAGTGATGGACGGCACCAAGTTTATTGCCCTGGCGGCAAAATTCGATGGCGACAGCAGCAGCTTGCTGCATCACGGTTTCAACCCGGTTCCCGTCACAGAGGTACTGCCTGTCGGTACGGTAGCGACACTGCCGGCCACAGGTTCAGAAATGAATGCCTTTGCCGTGGTCAGCCATCAGGGTGGCAAGTTTCCCGTGACTCATCCACAGAGTTTCCCGGTATTCTCCGTGCTGGATCCCAGCCTGACCTTCAGTCTGCCGAAGATCCAGGTCGCCAACGGCGTAGTTGACTCTTTCGTGCACGTGGTCGAGCAATACGTCACCTTCCCCGTGGATGCCAGAGTTCAGGACAGAATGGCCGAAGGCATACTGAAGACCCTGATTGAAGTGGGCCCTGTCACCGTGGCCGAGCCGGAGAACTATAATGCCCGCGCCAACCTGGTGTGGAGTGCCACCTCGGCGCTCAACGGCATGATAGGCAGCGGCGTACCGGCAGACTGGACCACTCATATGATAGGCCACGAGCTGACTGCCATGTTCGGCATAGATCATGCGCAAACGCTGGCCGTAGTCCTGCCCTCTGTCTGGCGGGTGCGCAAGGAACAGAAACGCGCCAAACTGCTGCAATATGCCGAGCGGGTTTGGGATATCACTTCGGGTGATGAAGACAGCCGTATCGAGCAAGCTATTGCAGCCACTCAGGCCTTCTTTGAACAGGTTGGCCTCAAGACTCGTCTGCGCGACTATGATGTGCCGCAAGAGCGTATCGCCGATGTCGTTGCCGCACTGGAAGCTCACGGCATGACCGCCTTATCTGAAACCGGCGATCTCGGTCTGGACAGCAGCCGTGAAATCCTTGAGCTGGCCTGGTAAGTTCAGCAAACCAAACGATTCTCACGCCTGAGATAAAATACAGTTTAAACAGGGCCTTTAGGCCCTGTTTCTTTAGCCTTCCTTGACCGCTCTCAAACTGTAGACCAAGGGAATGGCTTTGCCTTGATGATATAACCTGAAACGCCCCGGCGTATCCTCCTGCAAGCCCTCGAAACAGTCATAGGGACTGAAGTCATACTCGCGAAAAGCCCGCAACTGCAAACCATTGGCCAACAAGGCGCTGATGACATCAGCCAGGGAGTGTGACCAACAAACCGTGGTATGCTGTGCTTCCTGAGCATTCTCGGTATAGCTGCCCTCCAACTCCACATCGGCCTTACCTGTGTGGAAGTAGTCATAACCGTCAAACAATGCCTGCAATGGATGGAACTCGGCCAGGTAGAGTTCACCGCCCGGCTTAAGGCAAGCGCTCACAGTTTCTGCCCAGCGATGTAGATCCGGCAACCAAACCAGCGCGCCATAAGAGACATACACGAGATCGAATTGGCGCTGCAACAAAGCCGGCGCCTGATAGAGGTCGCCACAAACAAACTCGGCGTCGATAGCGGCTTGCTCCGCCAGTTGGCGGGCGCTGGTAATGGCCTCGTCAGACAAATCCAGGCCTGCGACACTGGCGGCCCCTTCTCTGGCCCAGGAGAGAGTATCCAAGCCAAAGTGACACTGGAGATGCAGCAAGGACTTGCCCTTGACCGATAGTTCCGCCAGCTCTATTTCCCGCAACGAACTGCGACCACTGAGAAACCCCTTAACGTCATAAAACTCTGACTGCAGATGTAACTTGGTACGCTCATTCCAGGCCTGCTGATTCAGCCTTTGGTACTCTTTTTCATGATCCATCCCTTTCATCTATCTCATCTCCAGATATTCTGCCTGATGTTGGTTTATTCGCCGGCGATCTCCGGGCGCTTACAAACTGAGGCTCAGTCCCTGATTGTACCGAGTGTCCGGCGGACACCCGAATAGCCAAATCGGTCACTTTTTAAGGAAAGAGGACACTACTGCGGACACTTGCTGGAAGATAGTTGCAAAAATAGCAAACATAAACAATGCATTATGTTTTGGCATGTTTTCTGCTTTAGCTGATAAGAGAAACAGTCGTCGACTGGCGTTGTGGAACTCGCCGACCGCGGCTCTTTGTCACTATCTTCCTGATGGGCCATAGGCCCCTCCTTGGGGACCCTCTTCCCGACCGCAGGAAGCGCCCGCTGTAATGGCCTGACCATTGGCGCTCCTGCTCCTTTTTCTTTTTTAAGGTCACTCACCCCGGCATAGCCGCTGACTTCGCAATCAAACTCAGTTTGGCGCGCTTGCTCAGCTTTTTTACCGCCATTTCCCGCCGCAAGGCATCACCGTGGCTGCCAATCTCTTCACGATAAACGAGTTGCAAAGGCCCGCGACCACGCAGATATTTGGCGGCTTTGGGGCCGCCACTCTGATGCTCCTGCAGGCGCCGGGTCACATCCTTGGTGATCCCTGTGTACAGTTCGCCCCCGGCGCAGCGCAGGATATACAGCTGCCAGTTATCACCACTCATTCCAGTCCCAACAGGCCGAGGAAGAAGGCATATTCCAGCGCGGTATCTTCAAATTGCCGGAAACGTCCGCTCTTGCCGCCATGGCCGGCTTCCATATCCGTCTGTAATAACAGCAGATTGTCGTCCGTCTTGTAGTCCCTGAGTTTGGCCACCCACTTGGCTGGCTCAAAATACTGTACCTGGGAGTCGTGCAGCCCTGTAGTCACCAACAGATGCGGGTAGGCCTGATGGCGAATGTTGTCATAGGGCGAGTAACTCAGCATATAGTCAAAGTAGGGCTTGTCATTGGGGTTGCCCCACTCATCATATTCATTGGTCGTCAGCGGAATCGACTCATCGAGCATGGTGGTTACTATATCCACAAAGGGCACATGGGCGGCCACCGCCAGGTAAAGACCCGGAGCCTGATTGACCACGGCGCCCATCAATAAACCACCGGCACTACCACCGGCGGCAACCACTTTGCCGGGTGCAGCATAACCCAGATCCAAAAGTGCCCGGGTAGTGTCTTCAAAGTCATTGAAACTGTTTCGTTTATTAAACAGCCTGCCATCATCATACCAAGGCCTGCCGAGCATCTCTCCGCCCCGGACATGGGCAATGGCATAGACCACGCCGCGATCCAGCAGGCTTAGAATAGAGGCGTCGAAGTCCGGCTCTATGATATGGCCGTAGGCACCATAACCGTACTGATAAAGTGGATTACTGCCGTCTTTACGGAACTTGTCCTTGCGATACACCAGAGTCACGGGCACCTGGGCACCATCACGGGCCGGGATCAGCAAGCGCTCGGCCTGATAGTTGCCGGGCTCGAAGTCCCCCAATACCTTTTCCTGCTTGAGTAGTTTGCGCTCGCCCGGCTTATCCAGTTGATAGCTGTAAATACTCTCGGGGGTAGTCGGGCTCGAGTAATATAACCTCAGTTCGCGACTGTGCTGGCTGGGATTGATATCCAGACCAACCACATAGGCCGGGTCATCAAAGGTCAATTCATAGCCCCGGCTGAGATCTGTATGGGGATAGACCTTGATATGGCTCAGCCCCTGGCTGCGGCTCTGTACTATCAGATAATCGTCCAGCAATAACAGGTCTTCGAGGCGCACCTCGGGATCATGGGCCAGTACCTGCTGCCACTTGCGCTTGTCGCCGGCATCGGCAGCCGTGGTTTTCATCAGCCTGAAATTGGTCGCCTGCCAGTTGCTGAGGATGAAGAATTCATCTCCACGCTTGGCGATGCTGTATTCGTGGCCCTCTTCCCGCGGCAGAAACGCCCGGAATTCGCCGAGCGGGGCGTTGGCATCAAGCAGGGAAACTTCACTGGTCGTGGTGCTCTCGTGGTGCAATACAATCAGGGATTCATCCAGACTCTTGCCGAGGGAGATATAGAAGGTATCGTCCTGCTCTTCATAAACCAGCACATCCTCGCCCTGGGGACTTCCCAGCTTGTGCCGGAAAACCTGGTATCCCAGCAGGGTCTGTGGGTCTTTGGCGATATAGAACACATAACGGTTGTCATTGCTCCAGACCACCCGGCCATCGACGCCCGTCAGCTTGTCGGCAAGCAGTTCACCGGTGGCAAGATCTTTAAAATAGACGCTGTAAATACGGCGGCTGAGGGTATCCTCGGCAAAGGCCAGTATCTGCTCATCCGGGCTGACAGACACTCCGCCCAGAGCATAAAACTCCTGCCCCTCGGCGCGCCGGTTAACATCAAGCAGCAACTGCTCTTCACCATTGAGCTCACGGCTTCTGGCGATCACCGGATACTCCAGCCCGGCCTCGAAACGGCGATAATACCAATAGTTATGCCAGCGATATGGCAAGCTGCTTTCATCCTGCTCCAGCCTGGAGGTCAGCTCTTTAAACAGTTTCTGTTTCAGCGGTTCCCAAGGCTTAAGACGCGCGGCGGTATAGGCGTTTTCCCGCTCCAGATAGTCGATAACGTCCGGGGCCTTACGTTCATCGTCACGCAGCCAATAATAGTCGTCTGTCCTGGTCACACCGTGAAGACTCATGGTGTGAGGACGTTTTTCGGCAACCGGTGCCACCAGCTTATTTTCTGAATTCATTCCACTGCATCCGCACAGCCACAAGGCTGTGCCTAAAACCAACATCAGGGATCCTGCTCGACTCATCACTCTTCCTTAGCGTTAATATCAGCGGCCTACTCCCTCGACTACAGGCCGCCTGCATATAGTGACGCCGACCGACGCCAACGGCAAGCCCTGGCGCCCGAGTCCGAAGCTCAAAGGCTCCCCCTTCACCCGCAGAAAATGTGACCCTGTCGCTTGTCATTTGTATGTAACAGGCGCATGCTGTTGCCGCCTGCCACATACAAGTGACAGGTCAATTCTCAGGGCGGGGTGAAATTCCCCACCGGCGGTAAATCGTGTCAGCGACATGAAAGCCCGCGAGCGCCCGCCAGATTCTGGCGGGGTCTGCAGATCTGGTGTCATCACGACCTAGCGTGACTATTCCAGAGCCGACGGTGTTGCCATTTAGATGGCTCAGTCCGGATGAAAGAGAATCAGATTGCCGCGAGGCGATCCGCTTAGTGATACATCTCTGCCAGCGGCAGAGAGGCCCACTATTCCTTTCTTTGCCCTGATTCTGGAAAACCCAAGCCGTAATTTAAGGATTTTTACCATGAATCAGTCATTATTAGCGCCTTTTGGCACCCCGATTGAAAGAGTCGAAACCGCCCTGGAAGCATTGCGTCAAGGCCGCGGTGTTTTGGTGGTCGACGATGAAGACAGAGAAAACGAAGGCGATCTTATCTTCGCCGCCGAGAGCCTGACCAACGCCCAGATGGCGATGCTGATCCGCGAATGCAGCGGCATTGTCTGTCTCTGCCTTACCGACGAGAAAATCAAGGCGCTGCAGTTGCCGCCCATGGTGGAAAACAACTCCAGCCAGTTCGGCACCGCCTTTACCGTGAGCATTGAGGCCAAAGTCGGAGTCACTACAGGCGTTTCCGCTGCCGACCGGGTGACGACTATCAAGACCGCCATTGCAGACAACGCCAAACCGGAAGACCTGGCCCGCCCAGGACACGTCTATCCACTGCGGGCTCAGCCCGGTGGTGTGATGACCCGCCGCGGTCACACCGAGGGCACTGTGGACTTGATGCAACTGGCTGGCCTAAAACCCGCCGGAGTGCTGTGCGAAGTAACCAATCCGGATGGCACCATGGCCAGACTGCCACAAATCATTGCCTTTGGTGACAAACACGACCTGCCAGTTCTTTCCATCGAGGATATTGTCAGCTATCGCGAATCTCTGCTGGCCAACGCTGGCTAATAAACAAGCGTTCTTTAACTATTTGATCAAAAGCGGCTTTATAGCCGCTTTTGTTTTAAACAAACAGGTAAACTTTGTTGCGACAAGGCTCACATTAACCCTCCACTTTTTAAGGTTTATTTTCGTGACCTAGATTAGAAATCCTTGAACAACGGGTCGCCCCCTGATAGGCAATATGTTACTTATCAAGCCTTATGGCCTGTATTCGAGTAGATTGCAGGCAGGTCTTTGCCAGTAGAATTTCAAGGAGAGCCATAGGTGTTAAGCCAACTGAGCCTAAAGCGCAAATTACTCTTGTTTGCCTTAGTGTCTGTTTTGGTTCTTAGTCTACTGGGTTGCGTGCGCCTGTTTGAACTGCTGCACAACTACCGTTTGGCCAGCCAAAGTTATCATGCTGTCGAGGTGGGTCGGCGCCTGGCCGATCTCATCTATGAGCTACAGCAGGAAAGAGGCCTCAGCGCCGCCTATATCGCCTGTAATGGTGAATGCTTTGCCGACAGTCTGCAGGTGCAGCAGCAGCGGGTATCGGCACAGATAACTGCCCTGCAAAACTCTCCCCATCTGTTACAGCTTTCCAGACAACTCTCTCCTGCGGCCCAACATCTATTGCAGACCAAACTGGAGGCTCTGCGGCTCGGCAAGCAGGCGCTGGAAAACAACCGGCGCGAACTCTTGAGCCGTGATGAGAGCGCCTCGCTGAATTTCTATTCCGATTTCAACTACGAACTCTTGCTGGGCATTGCCAATCTGCAATCCCTGTCGAGCAATGTGCAGCAGGCCAGAGCCTATGCCGACCTAGCCGCACTGTTGCGGATTCAGGAGTTGGCGGTGCGTGAGCGCGGCCTGATCAACGGCATGTTGCTGAAGCGTCAGTTCGACACCGACAGTTATGAGCGGCTGTTGGCCTTGATAACAGAGCAGGATCAGAGCATAGATCTATTCCGCGCCAGCGCCATTGTGGAACACAAACAACGCCTGGAGGCTATGCTGCAGGACAGCAAGAGTCAGGCATTGAACAATGTCAGGGAGCAGCTGCGTCAGCAAGATGCCATCACGCGTCAGGCGCACAAGTTTGCCTCTTTGCTGGGGTATGGTGGCCTGCTGCATGAGTTCAAAAATTTCCTGCTGCGTGGCGATGGCCAATACCAACAAGGCTTTAACGCCAAGCTGGAATCACTGGAGCAGATCCTCGAAAAATTGAAATCGAGCAAGGCTCTGAGTGCCAATCAGCAACAGGCCATTGCCCAGATAAGGGACAAGCTCAACGAATATCGCCACAAGATGCAGTTGATAGCGGCCATGCAAAGCCGGGGCGCCAAGGTGGAAGAGATAGACCCCCTGGTGCAGATTTCCGACGATGAGATGCTTGATGCCCTGAAGGCCCTGAGCCAACCCAAGCCCCCGGTAACTCCCGAAGTCTGGTGGCAGTTGGCCAGCGAAAGGATCCGCCAGATGGATGCCATAGCAGACAGTGTTTCCGATGATATTCTCAATCTTTCCAACGCCCAACGCGGTCAGTCACTGCGCCTTATCGCCCTCTATCTGCTGTCGGCCGCCATCACTATCGGCCTGCTGTTGTTTCTTGGCCGGGCCCTGAGTCACAATCTGCTCAGACGTATCTATGCCATCGCCAACAACATGCGCTTGATGACCAAGGATCCCAATCTGGATCTGGATATCAAGGTCGAGGGCAAGGATGAATTGGCCGACATGGCCAAGGCACTGGGACAAATGCTCAGCGAAAGGCAAAAATCCTATCAACAACTGAAACAGGCCGCGGCAGTATTCGACTATTCCGGCGAGGGGATTGTCATCACAGATGCCGATAACCGTATTGAGCTGGTCAACCCGGCATTTAGCCGCATTACCGGTTACAGCCTGGAAGAGGTCAAGGGCAAGAATCCTTCAATACTCAACTCCTATCGCCACGACAAGAGCTTCTTCAGCCAGATGTGGGACAGCCTGCTGACCAATAACAAATGGGAAGGCGAGATCTGGAACAGGCGTAAAGACGGCGAGATCTATCCTGAGTTTTTGGCTATCACCCTGGTGCGTGACGATAACAACAACATACTCAAACACATAGGTTTGTTTGTCGATATCAGCCACCGTAAAAAATACGAGCAGGACATCTGGTATCAGGCCCATTTCGATATTTTGACCAAGTTGCCCAATCGCAAGATGTTCAGCGAGAGGCTGCACCACGAGCTGTTGCAGGCCCATATTCATGGTCACAAACTGGCGATTCTGCTGATCGATCTCGACAGGCTCAAATATATCAATGATGTGCTGGGCCACAAACGCGGCGATCTCTTGTTGCAACAGGTGGCGAGAAGGCTGGAGTCACTACCGGATGAACAAAAGTTTGTTGCCCGCATAGGGGGTGATGAATTTGCCGTGATCCTGCCGCACTACAAGAACGATGCCGCCCTGACAGCCGTGGCCGACAGGGTTAAAGCCCTATTCGGCAGCAGCTTCGATATCGATGGCCAGAACACCCTGATCTCGGTCAGCTTTGGTATAGGTGTCTATCCCGAAGACGGCGATGACATAGATGCCCTGACCCGCAACACGGAAACCGCCATGTACAGCGCCAAGGACAATGGCCGTGACAACTACCAGTATTTCACCCCCAGCATGAACGCCAGCATGCTGGAGCGTTTGCAACTGGAGCAACGTCTCAGAAGCGCCGTGCTACATCAGGAATTTTGTCTGCATTATCAACCCATAGTCTCTATGGAAACCGGCCAAATCACCTCAGTCGAGGCGCTGCTGCGCTGGAATGACCCCGAATACGGCTGGGTTTCACCGGAGAAATTCATTCCCATTGCGGAGAATAATGGCCTGATAGAGCCGATAGGCGAATGGGTTCTGGAACAAGCACTGAAAGACCTCAGCCAATGGCATGCCGAAGGAATAAAACTGGATATGGCGATCAACGTCTCCAGCCGCCAGTGCATCAACGTCAGTGGGGTAAGCTTCGACACCTTGCTGGCCGAAGCCATCAAGCGTCACGGCATAGCGCCCGAGAGACTGCATATAGAGATCACCGAGTCCATGCTGCTGGACGACAGCCCCCATTGTCTGGAGGTGCTCAACAGCATTCGCCAACTCGGCGTGGCAATCCACATGGATGACTTCGGAACCGGCTTCTCCTCCTTGAGCTATCTGCGCAAGTTCCCTATCTCTGTGATTAAAATCGACAAGAGCTTTGTCGATAACGCCTTGGTGAATGAGGCAGATGCCAGCCTGGTGCGAGCGATAGTCATGATGGGCAAGAGCCTGGACTTGCAACTGGTGGCCGAGGGCATAGAGACCCGCGCGCAATGGATCTTGCTCAAGTCCATGGGCTGTGATTTTGGTCAGGGCTACCTGCTTTCAAGACCTCTGTCTGCCAAGAGCCTGACCCCGATCCTCATCCAGGGAGGGTCCTTTATCCGTCAGCTTCTGGCATAAAAAAGCAGCCTTAAGGCTGCTCTCTTTTAAAACCAGGTGGCCTTAGGCCATCTGTGCATTCATCACAGTCTCGCCACCTTCGCTCGCCAGTTGCATCAGATCCTTGTCCACCAGGAACAGCGCCTTGCCATCCTCGCCCACCAGGCGGATCTTGTCGACAATCGACTTGAACAGCTTCTCTTCTTCGTGCTGCTCGGCCACATACCACTGCAGGAAGTTGAAAGTGGAATAGTCTTGAGTCGTGAAGGCTGTATGAGCCAAGGCATTGATCTTGCTGGTGATCAGCTGCTCGTGCTCGTAAGTGTACTCGAACAGGGACAACAGGGATTCAAAATTGGCCTTGGGAGCTTCAATGGCGCCCAGCAGAGGCATGCCGCCGGTTTCACTGACATAGGTGAACAGACGACGCATATGCTGCATCTCTTCATCGGCGTGATCCCGCAGGAACTTGGCCGCACCTTCAAAGCCTTTGTCTTCACACCAGGCGCTCATCTGCAGATACAGGTTAGAGGAGAAAAACTCCATATTGATCTGCTCGTTCAACTTATCAATCATGGCTTGTGCCAACATATCCTTGCCTCTCGTTTCTGGTATCTGTTTCATGGGCGCTATTGTTATCAAGGGGCACAACAAATGCAAGAATCTTTACCTAACGCAATGATTTATAATGAAAACACTTTTCATTTAACTTGAATTATCATTTGTTATTTGCCGCAATCCGCTGACTGTAAAAGGAAAAGCCTGCGCCCAGGGCACGAAAACTGGCATGCAGATCATAGTCATCCACTTTCAGCGTGGCATAATAGCCAACCAGGTTCAGTAATAGCTCAAATAAGGTTGCTCTATGTCCAAGCCGCAAGACGTCTGTGCCCATCCAGGGCTGATGCACCCGGATCTCGCTCTGCCCCTGCTACTCGAGCAGGTCACCCCGTTGGAAGATACCGAAACCGTGCAACTGTCGGATTCTCTGGGACGGGTACTGGCAGAAGACTTGGCCAGCAGCATAGACCTGCCGCCGTTCGATAACTCGGCGATGGACGGCTATGCCTATCGTTATGCCGACTTACCCGAGAAGGCCAGCCTGAAATTACTGGGCAGTTCCTTTGCCGGCCATCCTTTTGAAGGCCAGTATCAGCCAGGCGGCTGTGTCCGCATCATGACTGGCGCTCCTGTGCCTGCGGGTTTCGACACGGTGCAAATGCAGGAGAAAACCGAGGCCAATGGCGAGCTGATCACCATAGAACCTTGCAAGCAGGCCGGAGACAATGTGCGTGGCCGCGGCGAAGAGCTGCTGGCCGGCACCAAGGTCCTCAGGGCCGGCACTCTGATAGGTGCCGCCGAAATGGGGGTGATGGCCACCATAGGTATCAGCAGCCTTAGAGTGATCCGCAAGGTTAAAATCGCTTTCTTCTCCACCGGTGATGAATTACGCCCCGTGGGTTCAGAGTTGGCTCCCGGCCAGATCTACGACTCCAACCGCTACTCGATTCAGGGCCTGCTCAGCCGTGCCGGTGTTGAGTGGCAGGATCTCGGCGTTATTGCAGATGATCCTGAGGCTATCCGTCAGGCATTTCGCAACGCCTCGGCCAGCGCCGATATGGTGATCACCTCAGGGGGGGTCTCGGTCGGTGAGGCCGACTTCACCAAGCAGATCCTCGATGAGGAAGGCAAAATAAGCTTCTGGAAACTGGCGATCAAGCCGGGCAAACCCTTTGCCCTCGGCCATATAGGCAAGGCGGTGTTCTGTGGTCTGCCGGGCAACCCGGTTTCATCCATGGTGACCTTCTACAAGCTGGTGTGGCCTTTGCTGCATAAACTGCAGGGGCTGCCACAACCAACCCCGCTACTACTGGATGCCAAATTGACCGCCCCCATACGTAAACAACCCGGACGGGTGGAATACCAGCGCGGTATTCTGAGCCGCAATCAGGACGGGGAACTGGAAGTGGCGGTAACCGGCTCACAGGGTTCGGGCATGCTGACCTCCATGAGCCTGGCCAACTGTTTTATTATTCTGGAGCAGATGCAGGGCGACACCCCGGCGGGCACCAGAGTCACGGTAGAACCCTTTAACAGCGTGCTGTGCTGAGGCCGATATGAGCGACGAGATACTCACAGATGCCGAGATGCTGCGCTACAGCCGGCAGATCTCCATCAAGGCGATGGACATTGAAGGCCAGGAGAAGCTCAAACAGGCCAAGGTGCTGATGATAGGTGCCGGTGGCCTGGGCTGCGCTGCCGGTCAGTATCTGACGGTTGCCGGGGTCGGCAAGTTGACCCTGGTGGACTTCGACACTGTCGAACTGTCCAACCTGCAGCGCCAGGTACTGCACCAGGATGGCAATATAGGCCAGCCCAAGGTGGAATCGGCCAAAGAGAGCCTGAGTGCGCTCAATCCACATGTTCAGATAGAAACCATCAATGGTGTGTTGGATGATCCCGAATTGGATCAACTGGTTGCCGAGCACCATCTGGTGCTGGACTGCACCGACAATGTTGCGGTGCGCGAACAGCTCAATCGCAGCTGTTTTCGGCATAAGGTGCCCTTTGTGTCCGCTGCCGCAATCCGTATGGAAGGGGTGATCTCCGTCTTCGGTTATCAGCAACAGATGCCTTGCTATCACTGTTTCAGCAGTCTGTTCGGCGAGCAGCAACTCAGCTGTGTCGAGTCGGGTATTCTGGCGCCGGTCGTCGGTATGATGGGCTGCCTGCAAGCGGTGGAAGCCATCAAGGTGATAAGTGGTATTGGTAAGCCGCTCTATGGTCGTTTGCTGATGGTCGATGCCATGACCATGGAGTTTCGCGAGATGAAGCTGCCGCAAACCCCCAACTGCCCCGTCTGCGGTTGAGGCTGCAATAACAAGAGGCTGCCTGGGCAGCCTCTTTGATTTTCAGCATTTTTTTACTTGGCGTTAAGCCAGTCAGACTCAGGCAATACCCTGTCGACAATCCGGATCTCGGCAATATCACCACGAAACAGATCGGCCACCTCGCCGTCCCAACTGGAGGCGCCCACCATCCATTCGCCGCCGGGAATACTCACCAGCCCATGCTGCTCGGCTTCGGCGGTACGCATTACCCTGGAGTTGTCCACATACATGGTGGCGTATTGGCCGTCGTTGACTATGGCCACGTGATACCAATAATCCCTGTCCACTTCCCATGACCAGTTGCTGGGCCCCACGCCATTGCTGGAGGTGGAGATCCACTGGAATTCCTTGAGACTGGAGGCGGTCAACGCCAGTGAAGGATCACCGCCGCCACAATCCAGCTTATGGTGTTCACACACCTGGCTCTGGCTGGGTTTATGGGCAAAGACGGCGCCCCAGGCATTTTCCGATGCCTGCCACTCTGGTGCCAGACGCACTATCATCTCTATGGTGTACTGCGGCAGAACACCCGCCTGGCGATCGGCAGAAACCAACGTCGGTGCCTGGCTGGAGAGGTAATAGCCGCCCTGGGTGTTGCCGCCCTTGAAACGAGCCGCCCCAGTGGCGTGGCCGAAGCCAGGAGCTTCACCGAGCAGTTCAAACAATTGCTCCTGAGTGCCACTGCTGCCCGCCTTGGCCTTGAGACTCAAGGTATTGCCGCGCCCGGAAAGATCCATAAACTGCACCTTGGTCGGGTCTGTACTGGTTAACTTATGCTCGGCATCGAATATCCAGTAGGCGAGTGTTCCTTCAAGCTTACCCGGACCTTCGGTTTCCACTTCCTGATTCAGCTTGGCAAAACGCTTTTCAAAGTCCAGGGGCTGTTCAAACTCCCAGCGTTGCAACACATCCTGCGGCTGCCTCTCTGCCTCCGGGATGGCCGCTACCCAAGGTGAGAATGAACGAAACTGCAACCGCTTATTGGCTTCATCGAAACTCACCAGTTGCAGCATACCGTTGCCACCCCAGAATCCCGATTGATAGTCCACCAAGATCATGACCACATCGCGGCCATAGCGGTTCTTGGCCACCATCTTGGCCTCGCCATGGTGATGGCCGTTAAAGGTGAGGAAGATCTGGTCATTGTCTTTGATCAACTTGTCCCACAGCATGGCGCCATGGTCGGTAAATATGGCGCTGCTGCCATCATCGGCCACATTCAACAGCTGATGGGTGGTGAGTATGGTCGGTGTTTCCGGGTGAGCATCCAATACCGACTGTGCCCAGGCTATGCTGGCCGCCGAGGTACGCCAGTCGAGCGCCAGCAACAGATACTCGCGCTCACCGCCCTTGAAGAGGTGATAACTGTTGAAGCCGGTGGCATCTGTCCCCTGGAAACTGGCAAAGTTGTTTTGCTGCAAAGACGCCGGGAAATGCTTGAGGAAAGGCTCTGCCGCCAAGGTCCTGTCGTTGTCGAAGTTGCTATTGATATCGACCCCGGACTGACGGTAAGCCAGCACATCATGGTTGCCCGCCAATATGCTGTATGGGGTGGCTGGATTGGCTTCCAGAATACTCATGGCCGCGCGGGCATTGAGCCATTCCTGCTCAGAGTCAGGCAGGTCGACCACATCCCCCAGATGCGCCGTGAAGACGATATTTTGTTGCTTGTAGTTATCGGCAATCCACTGAGTTTGAGCGTTGTAGCGCTCGGGATTATAGCGGGAGTACTTCTGGGTATCGGGCATGACCACCAGAGTGTAACTCTCGGCTGCGGCTTGAGTGCCATTGTCGTTGTCTGAGTTACACCCCGTCAGGCCAAGCACTGCACCCAGAACCAGTGCTCCAATTGAGTGTCGCATGATATCTCTCCAGTTCAGGCTAGTAAGAAAGTCTGGATTTAAACAAGGACAGATGAAGCAAAATAAGCACTTTTATTTCAAAATCATTAAGTTACAAATCATTATCAAAACACACAGACGGCCAGCATAAGTCTCGGTCACAACAAGCGCTTGATGGTTGGAAGATGTCGCACAGGGTTTTGGGCGATAGCGCCTTGTTGAGCTTGGTGTTTTTCTATATCGTGTGGCGCTTTAATCTCGCCTGAAATCTGCAAAAAGGAAATTTCCCGCTATGGACAACAGCCTGCGACGCAACTACGGCACCGATAAGGGCCAGATCAGTGCCGGCAAATACAACCTGGTCATCGGCCTGACCCTGATCTGGGGTTTTGTGGTCAACTATCTGATGGTGCTGAATATCGACCCCGAAATCATCGCCACTATTCCAATCTGGTTGTTCTTTATCGGCTACTTTGGCTGCTGTATGGCGGGTATCTATCTGTTCCAGTCATCGGACAAGCCTGCAGTCAGCTTTCTCGGTTATAACCTGGTTGTTGTTCCCTTCGGCCTGATAATTAACCTGGTCGTCAGCGGCTATGACCCGACGCTGGTGTTGGAGGCGCTGCGGATAACGACTATCGTTACTCTGGCGATGATGATATTGGGTACCCTGTTTCCTGCCTTCTTTGCCCGCATAGCCGGCGCCCTGACCATAGCCCTGCTATTGGTGATCATTGTCGAACTGGTGGAACTGTTTATCTTCAAGACCCATCACGGCATTCTCGACTGGATAGTGGTATTGATCTTCTGTGGCTACATTGGCTATGACTGGGGCCAGGCCAACGCCAAGGAAAAGACGGTCGACAACGCCATCGACAGCGCCGCGGCGCTTTATATGGATATCATCAACCTATTCCTGCGGATCCTGAGCATTCTGGGAAGAAGGAATTAACCCATGCGTTTACTCTTGCTGTTGCTGCTCCCCATGGCTTTTTCCTCTCTGAGCGCTGCCGAGTGCAGCACTCAGGCTCTGGCCAAGGCCAGGAGTGATTTCCAGCAAGGTTATGCCAAAGGCGAGTATCAACAGGCAACGGCGGCGCTCGCCACCTTTCATCAAGAATGTGGCTATGAGTTGTTCCCCCAAATCAAAGGTGCAACCGAGCCGGCCATCGAAGATGTTCGCCGCTACTACTGGCTGATAAGCGATCTCTTGCTGGGTCTGTCCCGCAGTGGTCAACTCAACGAGTGCATAACTCTGGCCGAACATGAAGAACTCAATTGGGGCAGCCACTTTTATCGCCTCGGGGGTGAATCCGTGTTGGCAGCCCTGCAATACAACGCCGCCAACTGCAAAAGCAACAGAGAGCAAAAGCTCGGCAGTTTCAGTCAACAAACTTGCCCAATCGCAGGTGCTGCGGATGCGCTGGCTATTCCCTCAAGCTGGCAGATGGGCCAGGCCTGCTTGCGGCTGTTTCCGGGGCACGCGGAAACCGAATTTGACGCCGGCGATCAGATACCGCCTTATGTCGAACTGATAACCGCCACTGAACACCACAAACTGGCCTTTGCCGACGGCAAGCTTGGCAGTGGCGATTTTTGCGGCTTCTCTACTCTGGCTCTGGGCCGCGATAAGCAATTACGCATTTCGGGAAGTGGTGGATTCTGCTGGCAAGGCAGTGCTGTTTTTATGCTCGACTCAGTCTACCGCTTGCAGCAAGATAAACTGACCATCAAAGACGAACTCTTCGTGCCGGTTCACTGAACCATGACAATCAAAGGAAGGATGCCAATGATAGATCACCTCAGCAGCTATGCCACAGATTACCCCAAGACACGCGACTTCTATCTCGAAACACTAAGCGCCTTGGGTTACCCCTTGGTCAGGGCGGGATTCCACTTTGCTTATATCTTAACCAAATAACAACTCTGAGCGAAATGTAGGACTCCAACCAGCACGGCGGCGCTTACCTGCCAGACTGTCTTTTTTGCCTTGGTGCTGCCTTATCGCACTCAGAGCCGCTCGGTTAAATAGGGCGAGATGCTTTGCGCCATCAGGATCCGTTACCTTCAGCGCATCTTCGCGGAAGACCACATCCAGCACCCAATGGAGCTGATTTTCTACCCCCCAATGCTCTCGAATAGTCCTCGCGGCCTCTTCGGCATTGAGCGGTAAGGAACTGACATACCAGCGTGAAGAACATGATGTTATTCCATCGACTGTCCGTTCACTGGCAACTTCGATAAATGAGGTGATGTGCGGCCACTTTTTCTTAAGTTCCGCTGATAATTCTGCTTCTATCTGCATGACTGTTCGGCGCTCCCTGCGGCCATGACCCATGTTGAACTGCTCAAATATAGCCAGTTCTGGCTGCTCATACGCTTTACTGAAGCTGGTTTTGACTGCTTCAAATAATCCCGGCTGGTTCGACTTGAGCTGAATAATGAAATCACCGTTCCCCTGTTTAATTTTGTTCATGGTAGACACCTGACAATGCAGTGCATCCAGCGTCAGAACGGCATTATCCAGTGCCATAGCATCAATCATGTTGCGGGCGACTTCAGCTTCTTTCCCTTTAGAATGTGAACTGTCTTGGTAAAGTGTAATGCCGTTGCCGACATCAAATGCGCTGACAACATGGAGTGCATTCTTAGCATCCTCACTCCACGCCCCGCGCAGGGTTTTTCCATCCAGCGCGATAACGGTTTTCCCTTCCGTTTGCCGTTGCTCATTGATCCAGCCAAATATGGCTTGAAGGAGCAGTTCGCTGTCCAATGCTTTGATTATATTACTGATACAATGCCTTTTAGGGATGCCATTTTCAAATTTTCGGTACAGACGGAGCCAATCTAGCTGTTCTTCTCCGAATTCCTGAATGGACTTCCACCCAGTCGCACCGCTGAGGATAGCACTGAGTGTCAGGAACACCACATCCACTAAATTATGCTTTAGATTGATGTCCTTACGGGGATCGGTAATCTGTTCTAGTTGTTTCAAAAGGGTCATGGTCATCTGTGGATTAAGGGCAAGGCAGATCAGATCATGACCAACCGTAAAAGTTCAATTTAAAGTGGGATCCCGCCCTG
>NZ_JBKORJ010000047.1:0-73878 GCF_047314585.1 Shewanella sp. BJSY2023SW005 | reverse complement strand
CACAGGCGATCCTGTGACACGCTGCGAGTACATCCTTGTAAGCTCTGCCTCGCCATCCCTGGCTCGGAAGGTCACAGTTCCGCCTGTGCCTGGAAATGAGGTGTATGTCTGCAAACTCTTCAGATGTTTCAAGCTACTCAGTGCTAACAGGGTCGCACCAATTTCCCCCTCTGTGTCGCCGACAGCCGTTGGCGCAAATAACGTGGTTAAGCAGCAGCCAATCACCTGCGGTGCGCTTTTCGCACAGGCGATCCTGTGACACGGCGAGAGTTGCGCAGCACCATGTTTTCGAGCGCGAGCCAAGGATGGAAAGCTGACCATTGTGCATGGAGGCATTTACACCACGACTTCAGGGCGTTCAACAACGGTTCTCGCACACCTGCTGTTCGGAGCAAGAAAACAATGGGTTTCCAAAACTCGAGTGTTATAGCGTTAGATAGCAAAAGCCGGGATTAAACCCGGCTTTTATATCGAGCGAAGAAAGATACTAGCCTCAGCTACCGAGGCGCTCTTTGATGGCTTGGGTGATAATACTGGCACCAAAACCATTGGCTTCGGCCCAGTCGACTATGCTCTTGCCATCGGCTTCCGCCACTTCCAGTTCGGTCTTTGACAAGCGCTTGGCAATAAACTCGCCGGTATCTTCGGCGTTGCTGTGATAGGCGGTGCGCAGCAGGCTTTCGCCGTCACAGGAGATCCCGGAATAGATGTTACGTAACTTCATCCGGTTCTCTTTCAGCTTCTTACGCAGGCGGTTTTTGTCGTTGGATTTGACGTAATCACAGATACTGGCAGCCAGTAGATCTTCGGCTTTAGCAGTTGAGGGGACTGACACTGAGGATACAGCAATCAGCGCAGCAATGGCCACGGGCAACAGACGCATCTGACACTCCTTTTTGTAATTGTTATTAATGCCAAGAGTCCTCAGCAAACGCATCTGCTGAGGACTCTTGGCATAAGGATCGGCTCGTGGCTGGCGCCACTCACGTTTCAGGGTTCAAAAGTCCGTCACAATTTAACATTTTCTCACCATATTGATAAAGCGAAAATCCAACCCATTTACACTATGGCCACTTTCCTCGTAAATTTGCTGCCAACTGCCGTCGTCCCATTCGGGAAAGCGGGTATCCCCTTCCACTTGCAAGTCTATCTCTGTCAGATACAGCGTATCGGCTTGAGGCAGAATTTCCCGGTAGAGCTGGCCGCCGCCTATCACCACCAGCTCTTCGCAGTTTCCGGCCGCTTCCACAGCCTCTTTGAAGGAAGAAACCCGGGTAACACCTTCCGGGGCATAGTCGCTCTGGCGGCTGATCACTATGTTGTGGCGCCCGGGCAGGGGACGACCTATTGATTCGAAAGTCTTACGTCCCATCACCACCGGCTTTCCCAGAGTCATCTGTTTAAAATGACGCAGATCTTCCGGCAGATGCCAGGGCATTTGGTTGTCTTTACCTATGACTCTGTCATGGGCCATGGCGGCAATCATGGCGATGCGCATATACGCTCCTTGTTATTATTGGATTAAATCACCGGGCGGGTACGGAAATACAACAGGCTGGGCATGGCCAGACCGACAGACAAAGCCCCGAGAATAAACACGGTTTTCAGGCCATTGGTGACCACTTGTTCCCACAGCTCGGTACTGAGCTGTGACTGGGCAGTCAATTGCACCAGGGCAATCACAGTGTTGTAGGCATAGGAGCCCGGGATCATAGGGATAATCGCCGCCACGGCATACAGCAGTGGCGGTGCCAGATGACGCTTGGCAAAGGCAATAGTCACCATGCCTATGATGCCGGCAGCGGCAAAGGTGGCCCACTCTATCGGCAAACCAAACTGCAACATCAAGGTCCGTGAGCTGTGGCCTATGGCCCCGGCCAGAGCACAGTAAAGCAGATAACGCCTGGGAACATTGAATAGCATGGCAAAGCCCATGGCGGGAATAGCCGAGAAAAAGGCATCATTCAGCAGTAACAACAGAGTGTCCATCACAGGAAAATCCCCCCAAGCTGCATGGCAATGGTAATGCCTATCACTGAGGAAACTGTCATCAATGTCGCCTGCCCCCAGCGAGAGATCCCTACATTCATATGACCTTTAACCATATCCGATATCGAGTTGATCATCGGAAAGCCGGGAACAAGCATCAGCACAGAGGCCGCCATCGCCAGCTCTGGGGTTTGGGTCACAGGATAGAGATACCCCAACTGGGCGGCCAAGCTGGTGACAAAGGCGGTCACGGCAAAATTCACCAACACATTGAAGTGACGTTGCGCCATTGCCAGGCGCACAAACATGCCGATGACAGAAGCAAAGAAGGTGAAAAGGCATGCGGCCAGGTCGCCACCGAACAGGTGACAAAAACTGCCGCAGGAGAGGCCTATCATGGGGATAAGCAGCCACTTGGGGTAGGTTTTGGGTTGCAGTCTGGCGAGGCGTTTGCGGACTTCATTGGGGCCATAGAGGCCTTTTTCGGCCAGCAGGCAAATGCGTTGCAACTCGCACACCACTGTCATATTAATGCCGTGCTCACGAATGCGCCGGGTAGTGGTAATACAACGACCGGAAACCAAGCTGGTGAGCACCAGCGAATTGGAGGAGATGGATAGCTCGACACTGGCCAAGCCAAGTGCCCGGCCAAGACGCTGACTGATCTCTTCAACCAGTTCAGATTCAGCGCCGTAGGCCAGCAATAGCTGAGCAACCCGGACGACCTGCCGGGTGATATCGTTTTGGGTATCAGCGTACACAGGTGTTCAGGCTCGCTCAGATATTATCTTTGGTAAATAACCTCAACATCATAATCATCGTCGTCGAAGTCATCGTCGAACTCATCATCATAGTCTTCGTTGAGATCTTCCAGGCTATCCTGATGGTAGTTGTCCCATTTGAACTCAACATCGGCGTCAGGATCTTGCTGTTGCTCTTCCGCCGGCAGACTGCTGATAAAGTCATAGAGCTTTTCTGCCAGTTCCTTGGTGCCTTCACGGGTATAAGCCGAAATGGTATAAACATCCCCTTCCCAGCCCATCTCCTTGACTATGCTGTCGACTCTTTCCTGCAGCTCTTCTTCCAGCAGCAGATCTGTCTTGTTGAACACCAGCCAACGTGGCTTGGAAGCCAGCTTGGGCGAGTATTTTTCAAGCTCAGTGACAATCGCCTTGGCCGCTTCGGCCGGGCTGGTACCATCGATAGGCTCGATATCCAGGATATGCAGCAATACACGGCAACGCTCAAGGTGCTTGAGGAAGCGAATACCCAGACCGGCACCTTCGGCGGCACCTTCGATCAACCCTGGGATATCTGCCACTACAAAGCTCTGCCCTGGACGTGGGTTTACTACCCCCAGGTTAGGAACCAAGGTGGTAAAGGGATAATCGGCCACTTTTGGTGTCGCGCGGGAAACCGCCCGAATAAAGGTCGATTTACCTGCATTTGGCATACCAAGCAGGCCCACATCGGCCAACAGCATCAGCTCAAGACGCAAGCTACGCACTTCACCGGGGGTGCCCAGCGTTTTTTGTCTGGGGGCACGGTTAACACTGCTCTTGAAGCGGGTATTGCCAAGACCGTGGAAACCACCTTTGGCCACCAACAGCTTCTGACCATGCTTGGTCAGGTCACCGAGTACTTCGTCGGTTTCTTCATCAACCGCCCGGGTACCCACAGGTACCTTGAGTACCAAGTCCTGGCCGCCTTTACCGGTACAGTCACGGCCGCGGCCGTTTTCACCGCGCTCGGCCATATGGAAACGCTCAAAACGATAGTCAATCAGGGTGTTGAGGTTTTCGTCGGCTTGCAGATAAACACTGCCACCGTCGCCACCATCGCCACCGTCTGGACCACCATCCGGCACGTACTTTTCACGTCTGAAGCTGACGCAGCCACTGCCACCATCTCCAGCTTCAACTCTGATCACTGCCTCATCGACAAACTTCATACATACTCCTGGCACCACGGAATGGGGCAATTATACTGCCTAACCCTGCAAGGCGCCAAAAAACAGAAACTATGGCTTTCGCCCAAAACAAAAGCCCCACCAATGGCGGGGCTCAAGCAATTCTGGTTTGAAGATTAGTCTTCGATGCTAACGAACTTACGGTTGTTAGGACCTTTAACTTCAAACTTAACTTTACCGTCAGTCAGGGCAAACAGAGTATGGTCACGACCGATACCTACGTTAACACCTGCGTGGAATTTAGTACCACGTTGACGAACAATGATGTTACCAGCCAGAACTGATTCGCCGCCGAAGCGCTTTACACCAAGACGTTTGCTTTCTGAATCGCGGCCGTTACGAGTAGAACCGCCAGCTTTTTTGTGTGCCATGAGTCAGACTCCTATTAAGCGTTGATAGCAGTGATTTTAACTTCAGTGAACCACTGACGGTGGCCCATTTTCTTCTCGTGGTGCTTACGACGGTTGAACTTTTGGATAGTTACCTTTTCACCACGGCCATGGCTAACAACAGTAGCCACAACTTTACCGCCTGCTACCAGAGGGGTACCCACTTGGACGTTTTCACCATCAGCGATCAGCAGAACTTGATCGAACTCGATAGTCTCACCAGTGGCAACTTCAATTTTTTCCAAACGAACAGTATGGCCTTCAGCAACACGGTGTTGCTTACCACCACTTTGAAAAACAGCGTACATAGCTATTTTACTCCGAAATTCTTAACACGCCGGCTCATCTCTATGAGGCTGGGTGCTACAAAAACTTTAATGACAATGGGCGCGGAGTTTACGCGAAGAATCCTTTACTGGCAAGCCCTAATTGACGAAGAAGAAAAAAAGACCGGATTAACTCGCACATTGATCTCTCTGCTACTGTCTTGTTCATTAATTTTAGGTAAACTTCGGTCTATTAAAATATTTAAGCTTATCGGGAGCTGCCGATTCGGCGTTCCTTCATACCTAGAGTCTACTATGGATTTAACTGCTATCCGTCAGCTGGCTGACGCCGACATGCAAGCCGTCAATCAACTGATCTACAAACAACTCGAATCTGATGTTGCCCTGATCAATCAATTGGGGTTCTACATCATCAACGGTGGCGGCAAGCGTATGCGGCCGTTACTGTCGATTCTGGCGGCCAGATCACTCGACTATAGTGGTGAAGCACACCTGAAGCTGGCTGCTATTATAGAGTTTATTCATACGGCTTCTCTGCTTCACGACGATGTGGTGGATGAATCTACTCTGCGCCGTGGACGGGAAACCGCAAACGCCCTGTTTGGCAACAGTGCCAGCGTGCTGGTCGGCGACTTCCTTTATACCCGCTCTTTCCAGATGATGACAGAGCTGGAGTCGATGAAGGTACTGCAGGTACTGGCCAATACCACTAACGTATTGGCCGAGGGTGAAGTGCTGCAGTTAATGAACTGCAACGATCCGGATACCACAGAAGCCAGCTATATGCGGGTTATTTACTGCAAGACTGCCAAGTTGTTTGAAGCAGCAACCCGTCTTGCCGGTGTGCTGGCCGGCTGCGACAGCGAAATGGAAACGGCGCTGGCCGACTATGGCAAATACCTGGGCACCGCCTTCCAGTTAACCGATGACCTGCTGGACTATACTGCCGACGCCGAAGAGCTGGGCAAGAACATAGGTGATGACCTCGCCGAAGGTAAACCCACACTGCCACTCATCTACGCCATCGCCCACGGGACAGAGCCACAGCGGCAGATGATCCGCCAGGCGATTGAACAAGGTGACGGCACCGAGCATATCGAGGCGATAATTGATGCGCTCAACACCTGTGGCGCATTGGAATATACCCAACAAAGGGCCTATGAAGAGTCTGACAAGGCCATAGAAGCCCTTTCGGTGCTGCCTGAGTCCGACTACAAGCAGGCGCTGATAAGCCTGGCCAAAATCGCCGTAGCCCGCAGTCACTGATAGGCTTAAGACGACGGATTAAAACCCATCAGTTGAATTTGTCGTTTAACCCAAGCAAAAAAAGGAGCGCTCAAAGCGCTCCTTTTTGTTTTTTGCTGTGTGGTTTATGGTGTGATTACTGCTCAAACACCAAGTTGTCGTCGCGATAGTCCACCTTGATCGGCTGCCCTGGCAGTAACTCGCCTCTAAGCAGCTTTTGCGCCAGTGGGTTTTCCACCTCTTGCTGCAGTGCCCGCTTCAGCGGCCTTGCACCATACACAGGGTCGAACCCGGCTCTGGCGATAAAGCTCAGCGCGGCATCTGTGATCTCCAGCTCGAACTCTTTTTCTGCCAGACGTTGGCGCAGCGACTCGACCTGAATCGCAGCAATACTCTTGATATGCTCGCTCTCCAGCGGGTGGAACACCACGGTTTCGTCGATCCGGTTGAGGAACTCGGGGCGGAAGTGGTGCTGCACCACATTCATCACCTGAGCCTTCATCTCATCGTAACTTTGGTGACTGAACTGCTCCTGGATAATGTCGGAACCCAGGTTAGAGGTCATAATCACCACGGCGTTACGGAAGTCAACCGTACGACCCTGACCATCGGTCAGGCGGCCATCATCCAGTACCTGCAGCAATATGTTGAACACATCCGGGTGTGCCTTTTCCACCTCATCGAGCAGGATCACCGAGTAGGGACGACGGCGCACCGCTTCGGTGAGGTAACCCCCTTCCTCATAACCCACATAGCCCGGAGGCGCCCCGACTAACCTGGAGACTGAGTGTTTCTCCATAAACTCGGACATATCTATCCGCACCATGGCGCTCTCTGTGTCGAACAGGAACTTGGCCAGCGACTTACACAGCTCAGTCTTACCTACCCCGGTGGGGCCGAGGAACAGGAAGGAGCCTATGGGCCGGTTAGGATCGGCCAGACCCGCGCGGCTACGACGAATGGCGTTGGCCACGGCATCGACCGCCTCATCCTGACCTATCACCCGCTCATGCAGCGCCTCTTCCATATGCAACAGTTTTTCCCGCTCGCCTTCGAGCATCTTGGAAACCGGGATCCCGGTCGCCTTGGAAAGTACCTCGGCAATTTCAACATCCGTGACCTTGTTACGCAGCAAAGTCATATCCTGCATCTCGGCCTGAGACGCCAGATCCAGCTGTTTCTCCAGCTCTGGGATGCGGCCGTATTGCAGCTCGGACATCCGGGTCAAATCACCGGCGCGGCGCGCCACATCGAGATCCAGTCTGGCTTGCTCCAGATCCGCCTTGATATGCTGAGTGCCCGCCAGTGCGGCTTTTTCTGTGTGCCAAATCTCGTTGAGTTCGGCCGCCTTCTGCTCCACTTCCACCAGCTCGCTGCGCAGGTGTTCGAGACGCTTACGACTGGCCTCATCGTTTTCCTTCGCCAACGCCTGCTCTTCCAGCTTGAGCTGAATGATACGGCGCTCGAGGCGATCCAGCGGCTCCGGCTTGGAGTCTATCTGCATTCGGATGCTGGAAGCGGCTTCGTCGATAAGGTCGATGGCCTTGTCCGGCAGTTTACGATCTGACACATAACGGTGGGACATGGTCGCCGCCGCCACAATCGCCGGGTCGGTGATCTCCACATGGTGATGCAGCTCGTAGCGCTCTTTCAGACCACGCAGAATAGCGATGGTATCCTCGACACTGGGCTCATCCACCAGAACTTTCTGGAAGCGCCGCTCCAGCGCCGCATCCTTCTCAATATACTGACGATATTCATCCAGAGTCGTGGCACCGACACAGTGCAGCTCACCGCGGGCCAGTGCCGGCTTGAGCATATTACCCGCATCCATGGCGCCATCGGATTTACCCGCGCCCACCATAGTATGCAGCTCGTCAATAAAGAGGATCACCTGGCCCTCTTCCTGAGCCAGCTCGTTGAGCACAGCCTTGAGTCTTTCTTCAAACTCACCACGGTATTTGGCACCGGCCACCAAAGCACCGAGATCCAGCGACAATACCCGTTTGTTCTTGATGCCTTCGGGCACCTCGCCGTTGACGATACGCTGCGCCAGCCCTTCAACAATGGCGGTCTTACCCACACCGGGCTCACCGATAAGCACAGGGTTGTTCTTGCTGCGACGCTGCAATACCTGCACTGTGCGGCGAATTTCATCGTCACGGCCAATAACAGGATCCAGCTTGCCCTGCTCGGCACGCTCGGTCAGATCTATGGTGTATTTTTTTAGCGCCTGGCGCTGATCCTCAGCATTGGGATCGTCCACCTTATGGCCGCCACGTACGGCTTCGATGGTTTTCTCCATCAGCTCTTTGGTGGCACCGGCCTGCTTGAGGCACTGTGCCAGGGTGTCGTTACCTTCCAGTGCAGCCAGAATAAACAGCTCACTGGAGATATATTTGTCTTTACGCTTCTGTGCCAGCTTGTCGCACAGATTCAGCAAACGTATCAGCGCCTGGGATAACTGAACATCACCGCCTGTGCCTTCCACCTGTGGCAAGCGCTCCAGTTCCTGACTTACCAGTGAACGCAGAGTGCTGACCTGGATACCGGCTTGGGTCAACAGCGGATGAATTGAACCGCCATCCTGATTCAACAAAGCCATCATCAAATGGACAGGTTCTATGAACTGATGGTCACGGCCAAGAGCCAGAGATTGGGCATCCGAGATAGCAAGCTGAAATTTATTGGTCATACGATCGAGTCGCATACAGCCTCCTGAAACTCTCAAAATAAGGTATTACTTTGTTAGCTTAAAGATGGGGATGCTTTAACTAATTTCAAGTCAGACGAATGAAATAACCACTCAATCAGTGAGCCAAATAAGCGAGGCCATACGGCCGGTACGACCGTCTCGGCGGTAGGAAAAATAGTCTTTGTTGTTATAGGTGCAGACATCCAAGGCATATACCTGCCGAACACCCGCCTGCTGCAATCTGAGCCTGGCAAGCCCCTGCAGATCGCCGAGAAACTTGTCCCCCTTGGCCACAAAGCAGTCGTCGGCCCTGGGGTCTTTATCGCAAAAAGCGGCACGCACTTCTCCGCCGACTTCGAAGGCAGTTTTGCCTATGGCCGGTCCGAGGCAGGCGATAAGCTCGGAGCCGGGACGAAAACGGGCTATTCCCGCTTCGATGACGCCATCACACAGGCCGCGCCAGCCGGCGTGCAGCGCCGCCACCTGGGTGCCTGCACTGTCACACAGAAGTACGGGCAGGCAATCGGCGGTCATCACCACGGCCACATGCGCCTTGCTGTCGCTATAGCTGCCATCGGCAATCCTTAGGGGGTCACGCGCCAGGTCGACCACCTCTGTGCCATGTACCTGCTCCAGCCATGCCGGCTCGCAGGGCAGAGCCAGCCGCTTTGCCAATAGAGCACGGTTGGCCTGCACAGATGCGGGATCATCACCCACATGCAGCCCCAGATTCAGGCTGTCAAACGGCGGCTGGCTGACACCGCCATGACGCTGGGTCATGGCGATTCTGACATTGGCCGGCAGCGGCCAGTGGCAGCCGTACATGTTACAGATACTCCGGCGGATGCTCTTCGGTGTCTTTACGCAGCGCCTTGGTCAGCTCGACCATATCCTCGGGGATAGGTGCCTGCCAGCTCATCAGCTCACAGGTAATGGGGTGCACCAACTCCAGTCGCACCGCATGCAGCGCCTGGCGCTTGAAGTTTTTCAGCACTTCGAAAAAGGCTTCACTGGCGGCCTTGGGGGGTTTTGGACGACCACCATAGACGGGATCGCCCACCAACACATGACCTATATAAGCCATATGCACCCGGATCTGGTGAGTCCGGCCACTTTCCAGCCTCAAGCGCAAGCGGGTATGGGCGCGGAATTTTTCCGCCACACGATAGTGAGTCACAGCCGGCTTACCGCTGTGGTGCACCGCCATATGAGTACGCTTGGTGGGGTGACGCCCGATAGGCTCATCCACTGTACCACCGGCTGTCATGGTGCCCAGCACTATGGCTTCATACTCACGGGTAATGTCGCGCGCCTGCAGCGCCGCCACCAGATGAGTCTGGGCCTCAACAGTCTTGGCTACCACCATCAGGCCTGTGGTGTCCTTATCGAGACGATGGACAATACCGGCTCTGGGCACATGTTCTATCTCAGGGCAATGATGCAGCAGGGCGTTCATCAAGGTGCCATCACTGTTACCGGCACCGGGATGCACCACTAAACCCGCCTGCTTGTTGATCACCAATATATGGTCATCTTCATAGACGATATTCAGATCGATAGCCTGAGCCTCGGCGTGCACCTCTTCTTCCAGAGTGGCTTGAACCTCTATCTCCTGAGATTCCAACACCTTCTCTCTGGGCTTGTTTACCACAGTACCATCAACGGATACTTTGCCATCGAGGATCCATTCCTTGATCCTGGTACGGGAGTAATCGGGGAACAACTCGGCCAAAGCCTGATCCAATCTCAGACCGGTTTGGGTTGCTGATATCTCGCTTTTTAGATTAATCTCTTGCGTCATAGGAACCGTCCCCAGTTAATGGGGTCAAAAACTGTGTACTTTCTGGTACACTCGGAATCGGCCATTTTATCGTGAAATGGAAAAATTCTTAACTACAACTTACTCAAGAATCGAATTCAAGTATGCATAATATTGCCAAAGGCGCTGCCATAGCCTTTTTTTCGCTGGCCATTGTGGCCTGTAGCAGCAAACCGGAAGACGACTTAATTACCAGCAAGCTGTCTCCGGACGTTCTCTACTCCCAGGCCCGCACCTCTATGGAGCTGGGTAACTATACCAAGGCTGTGCGTTCACTGGAGGCATTGGATTCCCGCTTCCCCTTTGGCCCACACAAGACTCAGGTTCAGCTGGATCTGATTTATGCCTACTATAAGTTGGATGATACCCCGTCGGCAGTCGCCAACATCGACAGATTTATCCGCCTCAACCCCACCCACCCGGATATAGACTATGTCTACTATATGCGTGGACTGGTGAATATGCAGGCCGACAACTATCTGTTCCATGACATGCTCAATATAGACAGAAGCGACAGGGATCCTCAGTTTGCCCTCGATGCCTTCAAGGACTTCGAGCGCCTGATCAAGACTTATCCCAACAGCAAGTATGCGGCCGACGCCCAGAAGAGAATGCAGCACCTGAAGAATCGTCTGGCGCTGTATTCGGTTAAAGTGGCCGAATACTACCTGAAAATGAATGCCTGGAGCGCAGCCGCCATCAGAGCCCAGTCTGTAATGGAAACCTATCCAGGCACCCCATCGATAGAGCGCGCCCTTGAGATCATGGCCACCGCTTACGATGAACTGGGTCAGGAGCAGTTAAAGCAGCACGTACTCACTGTCATGCGTGCCAACTATCCGGGGAATGACCTCCTCAAGGATTAATCCCTTAACGCCCCACTTTAACGTGGGGCGTTTTGTTTTCAGGGCAAGACCAAGCCCCCTTAAGCCTCAGGATCCGGCTTTACAGGTCGAGTTTTCGATTTGGCTAATTCACCCCTAGCCCAGTAATGGCGCGGCTTTCGCTCAAAAGCTAAGCAATATGCGCCTTTTCGAGTAAAACTTGCTCAAACACGCGATATTTTGAAATATTTCTCAGAAAAGAGTTGACTCAAAACCGTAAAAGTCTTTTAATGCACGCCGTCGCCCGAATAGCTCAGTTGGTAGAGCAGCGGATTGAAAATCCGCGTGTCCCTGGTTCGATTCCGGGTTCGGGCACCACCTTCAACTTTAAGGTGCTCAGGCGACTGAGGAAATTGCAAGGCAGTACAGTGCAGGTGTGGTGGAATTGGTAGACACGCCAGCTTCAGGTGCTGGTGCCCTCACGGGCGTGGAAGTTCAAGTCTTCTCACCTGTACCACTTTGCAATAATAGTTAGCTGTACGTTAGACTCTAAGTGTGCAGGTGTGGTGGAATTGGTAGACACGCCAGCTTCAGGTGCTGGTGCCCTCACGGGCGTGGAAGTTCAAGTCTTCTCACCTGTACCAATTAACACATAAAGAGTCGAAATGAAAACAGTGCAGGTGTGGTGGAATTGGTAGACACGCCAGCTTCAGGTGCTGGTGCCCTCACGGGCGTGGAAGTTCAAGTCTTCTCACCTGTACCAATCATTTAAACCTCGCAATGCGAGGTTTTTTTGTATCCAAAATTTGCCTCTCTCTCGTCTCACGCGCTTCATACTTTTTTGCTATACCTTTTGTATGGCTCAACAAATTGGAATGACAGAGCCTGATCCAAGGATGTATTACCCTCTGGACTAAGGTTCTCAAGCATGAAGTTACAGCTGAAACACAAGATGTTGCTCGGTATGGCCGTGCCTCTTCTCTTGATGCTGCTACTCTGTGGTATCGCCATCAATATCATGAACAAAATCGACTCAGGGGTAGAAAATATCTACAGCGACCGGGTTGTACCACTCAAAGATCTCAAAAGCATTGGCGATGATTATGCCGTCTTTGTCATAGATGCCATCAATAAGGCCAATGCCGGAGATTTCAGTGCCGAACAAGCCAGAACCGCACTGGATGAAGCAGACAAGAGCATCAAACAGAGATGGCAGGACTACACAGCCACTCAGTTAACCGCCAGAGAGTCACAACTGGTCAATGAGGCCAAGCGGCTGTTTATTCCCGCCGATGAGCAAATAAAACGTCTGCAAAATAAATTGGCCACCATGAGCGGTAATATTCAGGGCCAGCTCAGCCAGGAAATTATTCCTCTCTATCAGGTGATAGACCCCATCAGTGGCAAGATTGCCGATTTGGTAACCCTGCAATTGGATGTCGCCAGGCAGGAAAGAGATCAGGCTCAGAACCTTTACTCCTCTTCCGTTGTGCTGTTTATCTCTCTGGTCAGTGTGGCAATTATCGCCAGCTTGCTGCTCAGTGTTTGGGTCAATCGCAGCGTCATGTTACCCATAGGCGATATTCTCACCCAGCTGAAGAAAATTCGCAGCGACTCAGACTTAACCGTGCAGTTCAAAACCTTCAACGCCGACGAGCTGGGGCAGATATCCGATAACTTAAGAGATGTGATATCTCACCTCAGGGGGATACTCAACAACATTGCCAATGCCGCCAATACGGTCAGCGACTCGGCGACCGAGCTCTCAAGCTTCACCCAACAAACCAACGAGCGCATGCACAGACAACAGGCCGAGACAGAGCAGACGGCTACCGCCATGAATGAAATGACCGCCACAGTCTCCGAAGTAGCCCAAAGTACCACGGCCGCTGCCGACTCGGCCCACAGCGCCGATGCCAGTGCCGCCAATGGCGATTCAATAGTGCAGGAGTCGATTGCCAGCATGGTGGCACTCTCAGCGCAAATTCAGGGTACGGCGCAGGTGATCACCCATCTGGCCAATGAAAGCCAAAACATAGGCAGGGTACTGGATGTGATTAAGGGAATTGCCGAGCAGACCAATCTGCTGGCACTGAACGCCGCCATTGAAGCGGCCAGGGCCGGCGAGCAGGGCCGGGGTTTTGCCGTGGTGGCCGATGAGGTAAGAACCCTTGCCAGTCGCACCCACAGCTCAACCCAGGAGATTGAGTCCATGATAGCCACCCTGCAGACAGGTGTGCAGGAGGCGGTGACAGCCATGGAGCAAGGCATCACTCAGGTCGAGCAGGCCAACAGCAAGGCCAATATGGCCGGTGAGGCCTTGAAAGAGATAGTGGTGTCGGTCGACTCCATCGCCCAGCTCAATACCCATATCGCCACCGCAGCCGAAGAGCAAAGCAGTGTGGCGGAGGATATCAATCGCAGCATTATGGCAATAAGCGACATCACCCAACAATCGGCCCAGGCAGCCAACGAGTTGACCGAGTCGGTCAGCAACTTAAGCCATCTGGCGGAAAACATGCGCGCCGAAGTGGCCCGCTTCCGTCTCTAACTCGCTGAGGGCCCTTCGGGGCCTATTTTTTATTCCCTGCCAGTTCCAAGCCTTTTGTGAACCAAAAACCTTTTGCCGCCATTCCTGACAGATTCCTCGAAAAAAGCCTTCTGCACAGCAGAGCAAGAAAGTGCCACAACCGCTAAAGACTACAGCAGCAACTAAAACAAAACCGCGGACATGCCGCGGTTTTCGCCTGTGCCTGGAAAGCTAGATTTTGAATTGGCTCACCGCCTGATGCAGGTAATCGGCGCGGTGGCGAACCTCATCGGATGCAGTGGCATTCTCTTCTGCCGCCTGAGCCGATTCCTCGGCAATATCGCGGATCACCACCACGTTCTTGTTCACCTCAGCGGCCACCATACTCTGCTCTTCAATGGCGGCGGCTATCTGAGTGCTCATGTCCATGATATTGGTGACATCGGCATTGATCTGCGCAAGCAAGGTGCCGGCACTGGCCGCCTGTTGGGCACTCTCACCGCCCTGCTTCTGACTCTGCTCCATGATATCCACAATCGAATGGGTACGGCTCTGCAGGGTTTGAATGATGCTGGCAATCTCTTCGGTCGACTCCTGAGTTCGCATCGCCAGACTGCGCACCTCATCGGCCACCACAGCAAAGCCTCTGCCTTGCTCACCGGCCCTGGCCGCCTCAATGGCAGCGTTCAGTGCCAACAGATTAGTTTGTTCGGCGATACCGCGGATCACATCCAGTACGCTGCCTATGGTCTGACTGTCTTTTTCAAGCTCGGCCACCACATTGGCCGAGTCATCCAACTGCTGTGCCAAAGACTGGATCTTGCTGA
Source organism: Shewanella sp. BJSY2023SW005 (assembly GCF_047314585.1). Classification (NCBI taxonomy): domain Bacteria; kingdom Pseudomonadati; phylum Pseudomonadota; class Gammaproteobacteria; order Alteromonadales; family Shewanellaceae; genus Shewanella; species Shewanella sp. BJSY2023SW005. The sequence goes on along the minus strand of NZ_JBKORJ010000047.1, from coordinate 59,304 downwards.
TGGTATCCTCAACGCCAATCTGACCTTCCTGGGCATTGTGGTGGGTCTGCTCCGCCTTACCGGCGGCCAGTTCGGTATTCTTGGCAATCTCGTCTATGGTGGCGCCCATCTCGGTGATCGCTGTGGCAACCATATCGGTTTCATTCAGTTGCTTGGACACACCTTCCGAGGCGCTGATGGCGTTGCGGGACAGCTCTTCACAGGACTGGCGCATGGCATCAACAGATTCAATAACCTGCTCGATCAGCTTCTGGAAACTCTCCACCATGCTGTTGAAATGACGTCCTATCATGCCCAGTTCATCGTTGGAGCCCACATCGCAGCGTAGTGACAGATCTTTTTGCTGCTCAATGCGGGAAATAACGCCTGTGATACGCTCGACCGGCCCCATGATGCTGCGGATAATCACCACAGTGCTAATCACCAGCACCAAGGCGATCAGGCCAAACAGCGCCAACCCCAGCATGAAGCTGTTCTGCTGCTCGTTTTCCACCTTGGCTATCGCCAACTCTCTCAGCTTGGTGGATGAGCTTTCCGTGGCAAAGATCGCCTCTCGCAGCTGCCCCATCATGCCCTTGGACTCGTCGAGTCCCAGCTGCTGTTCCTTGGCCACCAAACTCTTGAAGCTTTGCTGGTACTTGCTCATCAGTTGCTCAATATTGCTACGAACACTGTAGTCCAGCAAACTGGCGCTCAAGGCTTCATTGAAGCGTTCAATATTGCTATCAAACTTATTGAGGTAGCTGAGATCCCGCCGCAACATAAAGTCTTTCTCGTTACGCCTCAGTTGCAGCATCAACACCATAAGCTCTGGCACGTTATGTTCTGCCACCAAGCTTTCGACATTGTGCACCGCAGAGCGTAACTCACCGTAGAGGCCACTCTTGGGATCCAGGCCTATCTCCTGTTGCAATTTCACCACACCGGCAAACAACTGTCGGTAGCTGGCCAAATCACGGTTAAAGCTGTTTATCGGTGCCTCGGGGAGATCATACTCCTTGAAGATGACCGCCAACTCTTGCATCAACTGCGCCGTGGCCTGTGCTTCCTGCTGATGTATCTCGACATACTTGAGATCCTGGCGGCCAAAAAAATCCTTTTCATTCTTGCGCATGCTTAATACTTCTTTGTCCAGCTCAACCACTTTCTGGATGGCGATGGACAGTTCAGTCTGCACCGAGCTGGAATATTGCTGCAGTGCAAACATCAATACCAAGGCGCCTATCGAAACAGCGGCACTCAGTAACAACTTGTGGCGAATAAGCATGGTGTTACCTCAATAAAAAACAGTCACTCTAAAAAAATAGTCGCAATTCTGTTGCCGTGTTAGCTGAGTTAATCCGGTAACAAAAATGTCACCTTATATTGTCAATGATTAACCTATTGAAAAACAGTCACTAGCCTTGTCACAGTGCAAAAAAAACTAAAAAAAATTCTATTAACTGAGTCAAAAAAACCGAAAGCGCCAAGCATCTGTCTTTCATGAGGGTTTTTGCCTTTCAAACAACAATTGCATACAGTATGCAAAAATTTAAAATGCACACAAGGAAGCGCAACACCATGAAAATCATTCCAGCAGAGCAAATCCAACAGGTGTTGGATTTCCCATCCCTGATAACCGCCCTCAAACATAGCTTTGCCAACGCCCCCGATCTTCCCAAGCGAAACCTTTACCCGCTGGACAACAGCAGCAAGGATGCCTTCGCCGTACTACCGGCTTGGGATGATTCGGCAATTGCCGTCAAGGCATTCAGTTACTTTCCGGAAAACCCCAGTCGCAATGCCGAGCTCAAGAGCCTCTACTCGCAGATACTGTTATTCAGCCGGGAAACAGGGGAACCCTTGGCTTTACTTGATGGCACCAGCATTACCTACTGGCGTACAGCGGCCGTCTCGGCCTTGGCCGCTGCTTCACTGGCACGGGAAGATGCCAGTCACCTGTTGCTGTTCGGCACTGGTAATCTGGCAAGCTATATGGCACTGGCTCATGCCGCCGTCAGACCGATAACCGAAATCGCTATCCGGGGCCGCAGCCGGGATAAGGCTGCCAGGGTAATGGAACAGATAGGTGCTAAACGCCCGGATATCCGACTCAGTTTTTGCGAGGAGATAGAGCGGGATGTTGCCAACGCCGATATCATCAGCTGCGCCACCGGCAGCCCCGTGCCTCTGTTTGATGGCAACTGGGTAACACCCGGTACCCATGTCGATCTGGTAGGCAATCATCATCAGGATGCGCGGGAGTGCGATACCGAGCTGGTGCTCAGATCTCAGGTCTTTGTCGATAACCGCAGCAATGTGTTTGCCGAGGCCGGAGAACTGCTGCTCCCCAAGGCCGAAGGCGTATTCCAACTGGAGCAGGTTAGCGCCGAGCTGGCCGAGCTTTGCCGCGTAGAACACAGCGGCAGACAAAACCGCGAGGAAATCACCCTGTTCAAGAGTGTTGGCAGCGCCTTGGGAGATTTATCGGCCGCCAATCTGGTGTATCGCACCCTGTATCCAGGCGATAACACTTGAATCTGCCCGCTCCCGGTCATTGGACTCGGCCAAATAACTGCAACAGAATAAAGCGTAGAAAACAGCCTATAATTGACAGTTAACAATAAAATCTAATAGATTGATTAACAATGACTTTTAAATAGAATCCTTCAGTAAGCAAAATACTGGAGGATTTTTTTAATTCTTTTTTAAACCTTTTAAGCGGGTCAAACTATCCAATTACTATGACTCGCCCAAACCATTAAGGACAGCCCAGTGAATGCCAGCCCGCAGCTGACAGAAACCAGATACCAGCAAGAAGTGGACTTCCCGCTGGTGCAGCGTGCCCGTTTGGGGGACAAGCTTGCCTTCGCCGAGCTCTACCGCCTGCACCATGGCAGAGTCTATGCATTGTGTTTGCGCCTGGCCGGCCAGGTGCCACTGGCAGAAGAGATGACCCAGGACTGCTTTATCCGTGCCTGGGAGAATCTGGACCAATTCCGCGGTGAAAGCAAATTCAGTACCTGGCTGCACAGCCTGAGCGTCAATCAGGCACTGAGTAGTTTGAAAAAACAGCGCAGCTTCTGGGCCAGATTTCTGCCTGTGACCACTGAGGCAGACACAGAAGAGTCGACCACAACCCACACGGAGGAAACCTCTGTGTTGGAGCGCAAGATCCTCAAGTTACCCGAGCGGGCCAGAGTCGTGTTTGTGCTGTTTGCCATTGAGGGCTACAGCCATGAAGAGATAGCCGCCATGATGGGCACAAGTACCGGCACCAGCAAGGCGCAGTACCACAGGGCAAGAAACTTGCTTCAGGAGATGTTGTCATGAACAAGCAGCCAACATTGGAACAACTGATAGAACAACTGCCACGGGAAAAAACACCCGAGCGCGACCTCTGGCCTGAAATCGCCGCAAGGCTGGAACAATCTCAGCCACCCAAGGCCGCAAAATCCAGCAACGGCTGGCGCAATCTGGCTATCGCCTGCAGCCTGCTGTTGGTGTCCCTGCTCGGCTATCAGGGATTGCAGCAAACCCAAAGCCGCGTCGACCCACAGATGCTGGCCATGCTGGAGCAGTTGCAGTATCAACACCAACAACAGGTGAAACAACTGGAAGCCAATGTCAATTTCGGCCAATGGCAAAAGGTCAGCATGACCACGCCGCTCAGTCGCGGCATAGATGAACTCAGGGAAGCCGCAACGCAGATATTCCAGGCACTAAAACAAGACCCGACCGATCAACAACTTTGGCAACTCTGGCTTTGGGTACAGCAAAGGGAGATAGAGCTGCTCACCCTGGGTGAACAACTGCCCACTCAACTCGACCAACAAGGAATCAGCATATGAACAAGATATCACTAACCCTACTCTCCTCAGCCCTGCTGCTGAGCCCGGTATTGCAGGCGGCCGAGAAGGTCGATCAAAGCGCGGCGCTGGAGTCCGGAGCTAAATTGAATATCAAGATCCAACGGGGAGAAGTGAAGATCCGCAGTTGGGACAAGGCTGAAGTCGCCATCAAGGGCAAGCTGGATGAGCTCAGTGAAGGCCTGGTGTTTGGTCAGCAGGGCGGCAGCTTTGTTATCGAAGACAAGCTGCCCAAGAGCTATAACAGCCGGGACAAAGACGGCTCAAAGCTGGAGATCTTTCTGCCCGCCACAGTCAATATGAAGCTCAAAGGCGTTTCCGCCGATTATGACCTTCAAGGATTGGAGGGTGAGATCTACTCAGCCAATGTCAGTGGCGATATCAAGGGCCAGGATCTCAAAGGCAATCTGCAACTGACCACGGTTTCCGGCAGTATCCACACCCAGAGCAACCAGGGTGAACTGTATCTGGAAACCGTTTCCGGCGACATTGAGGATAAACAGAGTCTGGGCAAGGTAAGTTATCGCCTGGTGAGCGGCGAACTAAACGCCGAGAGTGATGCCATAGAAGTGGAGCTGGATCAGGTCTCGGGCAAGAGTCAGTTGACCCTCAAGGCTCCCGAGTCACTCAAGGCCAGAACCGTCAGTGGCGACTTGAGTATTGCCATGCAAAGCCTTTCTGGCAATGCCAATGTCGATAGCGTCAGTGGCGATATTGAACTCAAGTTTGCCAAACTGCCGAATGCCGCCTTTGATATCAGCGGTGGCCCAGGTGGCAAGATTGACAACCAACTGACTCAGGACTCACCGAAAAAAGCCAAGTACACCAAGGCTGAATCGCTGCAGTTCCAAAGCGGTTCCGGCCAGGCCGATGTCAGTATCAACACCATCAGTGGCCGGATTAAACTGCAGCAATAATCAGCTGTATCGCACCAAGGCCTCCAGCTGGCCTTGGTGCTTTTTTTCAGCCTACCGAGGCTATCTCGGCTTCGGTCAGATAACGCCACTCGCCGGGTTCCAGTTCACTATCCAGCTCTATGGCGCCGATTGACTCACGATGCAGGGCTTCCACTTTATTGCCCACAGCGGAAAACATACGTTTCACCTGATGATATTTACCTTCGGTAATAGTCAGCAAGACTTCGGTCGGGCTAATTAACTGCAACTGCGCCGGCCGGGTCAGCCCCTCTTCCCGGTGCAGCGCCAGGCCAGCGGCAAATTGTGGGATCAAGTCTTCAGTAACTGGGCTGGCCAGCCACACCCGGTAGCGTTTGCCGCATTCCTTCTTGGGAGAGGTTAGCTTGTGCGACCACTGGCCATCGTCGGTAATCAACACCAGACCTGTGGTATCGGCATCCAGGCGCCCGGCAATGTGCAGGCTCTCGGGCTTTTCTATCTCCAGTAGACTGATGACCGAAGGATAGACCTCATCCACGGTTGAGCATATGGTATCGACCGGCTTATGCAACATCAGATATCTGTTGCCTATCAAGCTGATAGGTTCACCATCGAAACACACTCTCATGCCATCACGCACCTTGAAGCTGGAGTCCTTGACGATTTCACCATCGACACTGATTTCACCGCGGTGCAGCGCCTTCTTGGCCATGGAACGGGTCAGCTCTGTAGACTCACAGATAAATTTATCTAAACGCACTTGGCTATCCAACCTCTTGAGTTTATGCCGTGTCAATTGCGCGCCATTATGGAGCCTGACGGACTAAAGGGCAAAGACTTGCTTGCGTACCAGCTACACCGGCGGCAGACTCGGGATATCCGCCTCACGATAAGGCTATCTAGCCCAATATGCAGACCAATATTCAAGACTCTCAAGCCGCCAATAACTCCTTGGCTGAAACCGACAACCCGGCCTTGGCGAAAATTTATCACAGGATGATCAGCGGCGAGGAATATTGCTGTGTGGATCCTGAACTGCTGCGTTTTCGTGCCAAGCAACAAGGGCTAAACCGCAAAGCCAATCTGGATCCCGATGGCCATATTCCTCCAGGACTACTGCCCAATCTGGCACCGAATGCCACGATCTGCACGCCATTCTTTGTCAGTTATGGCATCAATCTGCAACTAGCATCCGGAGTATTTATCAATACCAACGCCACTTTGCAGGACAATGCCCCCATCACAATCGGCGCCAACAGCATGCTGGGCCCCAATGTGCAGTGCTATACGGCAACCCACCCGCTGGAGGCAGCTCCCCGCATTGCCGGGCTGGAAACCGCCCGCGCCATACATATAGGTGAGCGGGTCTGGATCGGGGGTGGCGCCATCATATTGCCAGGCGTGCACATAGGTGACGAGGCTGTCGTCGCAGCAGGCAGCGTGGTCACCAAGGATGTACCCGCCGGCACCCTGGTGGCCGGAAATCCAGCGAGGGTCAAACGCTCACTCAAATAAGCGCCTGTAACCTTTGCTTACAACTCCCGCGGCGCCGAGGCTCGCTGTCATCGCTGCGGGACTTGTTTACATTCCCACACAGGCCTTAACATAGGCATCACTGCGGTTTTTCCCGAACAAACGGGTGTGCAGCCAATCTGATAAAAATGTCCCCTCGCGGGACACCAAAGAACAAAGAAAAGGAAACAGCATGAGAAAAGTACTCATTGGGGGATTGTGTGCCTCACTCATCGCAGGCCTATCTGCCTGTAATGACAAAACGGCTGAGACCCAGGCTGAAACAGCCAAACAGCCGGAAGTCGCCAAAACCGCAACTGCCACCGCCGTCAGCCAAGCTCTGGGCTCGGGGATTGAATTTGCCAACTTTGACAAGTCTGTTCGTCCTCAGGATGACTTCTATACCTATGTCAACGGCGGCTGGATCAAGAACACAGAGATCCCGGCAGATCGCACCAGCACAGGCGCTTTCTATGATCTCAGGGAAAAATCCCGTGACGATGTCAAAGCCATTATTGAAGAAGTGGCGCAGAGCAAAGATCTCAAGCCCGGCAGCGACGAGCAAAAAGTGGCCGATCTTTACCGCTCCTTTATGGACAGCGATACGCTCAACCAGCTGGGGATCAAGCCACTGGAGAGCGAGCTGGCAATCATAGATGCCATCAAAGACAAGCAAGCACTGGCGGCCTACTTCGGCAAGAGCCAAATTCTCGGTGGCGGCACGCCCATGGCCTTCTATATCGATGTCGATGCCAAGGACTCCAGCCGCTATGCCACCCATATCTGGCAATATGGCCTGAGCCTGCCGGAGAAAGACTATTACTTCAACGAAGGTGAGCGTTTCGTCAACATCCGCAAGGCCTTTGTAGAGCATATCGCCAAGATGTTCACCCTGGCCGGTTTTGCCGAGCCACAACAAAGCGCCGAAGCCATCATGAAGCTGGAAACCGCTATTGCCGCCAAGCATTGGGATGTGGTTGAAAGCCGTGACAGCACCAAGACCTACAACAAATTTGAGGTCAAAGAACTGTCAACACTGGCGCCGGACATCGACTGGAACGCCTACCTGACTGCGCTTGGCGCCGACAAGCAAGCCGATATCATCATTAATCAGCCCAGCTTTATCGAAGGTCTGAACCAGATAGTCAAAGACACAGATCTGGCGACCTGGAAGACATATATGCGCTGGCAGCTGTTGACCCACTTCGCCTCAGATCTGAGCGAGCCGCTGGATCAGGAAAACTTCGAGTTCTTCGCCAAGACACTCAACGGTCAGCAAGAACAGGAACCTCGTTGGAAGCGCGGTGTAGCCAAGGTCAACAGCCTGCTGGGTGAAGTCGTGGGTAAAGTATACGTCAAGCGCCACTTCGCCCCTGAAGCCAAGGAGCGGATGGAGCATCTGGTGGAAAACCTGCGCGGTGCCTACGCCGACAGCATAGATGAACTTGAGTGGATGGGCGCAGACACCAAAGTCGCCGCCAAGGAAAAACTGGCCAAGTTCAATCCGAAAATCGGCTATCCCGACAAGTGGGAAGACTACAGCAAGCTGACTATCAAGGCTGACGACCTGGTCGGTAACGAGATCCGCGCCGGTGAAGTGGAACATCAGAAGCAACTGGCCAAGTTGGGCAGCCCCATAGACAAGGGCGAATGGCACATGACGCCACAAACCGTCAACGCCTACTACAACCCGACCATGAACGAAATCGTGTTCCCGGCCGCCATCTTGCAGCCACCTTTCTTTAATATGGCTGCCGACGATGCCGTCAACTATGGTGGTATAGGTGCGGTTATCGGCCATGAGATGGGTCACGGCTTTGACGATCAGGGTGCCAAGTTCGACGGCGAAGGCAATATGCGCGACTGGTGGACCGAGCAGGATCTGAAAGAGTTTGCCGCCCGCGGCAAGGCGCTAATCGCCCAGTATGACGGCTACTATGTGTTTGACGACCTGCACGTTAACGGCAGTCTGACCCTGGGTGAAAACATCGGCGATCTCTCTGGTGTCACCATAGCCTACAAGGCCTACAAAAAATCCTTGGCGGGCAAAGAGGCTCCGGTAATCGATGGTCTGAGCGGTGATGAACGCTTCTTCCTCGGCTTCGCTCAAATCTGGCGCGCCAAGATCAAAGAGGAAGCCATGCGCAACCGAGTGGCCACAGATCCTCATTCACCGGCCAAGTTCCGCGCCATAGGTTCACTGTCCAATATGCCGCAGTTCTACAGCACATTTGATGTGAAGCCAGGTGACGGCATGTATATTGAGCCGGCCCAGCGCGTGAAAATCTGGTAATTTTACGCTTGCTCAGAAAGGCGCCTCAAGGCGCCTTTCTTTTTAGATGAATAAAGTTTCATTTGAGGTTCAGCAAGGGTTCAGAGCCAAGTGCTACATTGGAGTCAAAGCCACTTAGAAGTCATTCTGGATGCGAGGCCCCATGACCCGATTATTCCGCACTTTCCTGGTTTTCCTGTTATTGCTTTCGGCGCGCACCGCCTACGCTCAGCCTTCAGAATATGAAGCTGAACTGAGAGAAGACAGCAGTTACAGCCTGCGCCAAAACTCGACCATCCCATTCAATGCCCTCAAGAAACAAAGCTTCAGCGCCCCAAGGCAGCCCGTTTCCAGCCTCAATGCCCTCTATCAGCAGGCACCTTTGGCACAAAATGAATTGCACAGTCTCCTGTCACAGATAGCCAATCAGAGCGAGACCGAGCTGCAACTGGCCAAGGTGAAAGAGCGTCAACGGGCCGAAGCCAAGGTGGCACACAAGCTGAATAACAACCCCGCCGCCCTGACAGATCTGGTGCGAGCCACCCTGATAGCCGACAACCTTGATGACCTGCAACTGGCCTTTGACACCCTGAATCAACAGGCCAATGTGCTGCAGGTCAAAGACAGGTTTGCCCAGCCCAAGGCCTCCGGTTATCGGGATATCAACCTGCTGCTGCAGCTGCCGAAAAGTGGCCTGATTGCCGAAGTTCAGTTGCACTTAAGGGAGATTGCCGCCATCAAAAACGGCGCCGAGCACCAAGTCTATGAAGAGGTGCAGGCGATGGAACATAAGGCTGCCCGCGAGCAAAGGCCTTTGAGCGAGCTGGAACTGGCCCGGATCCAGAAGCTGCGCCAGGAATCACACAAGCTGTACCACAAGGCTTGGTTGGGTTATAAACGCCAACAAACCCAGACTCTTGGCATAGAAAATACCATAGTCGCCTGACAAAGCTTGTCAGCGGCCAACAAGCCGCTATACTCCAGCGCATTGACCCTCGGCCAAAGCGTAAAATCATGCATGAAATCATAGAGCAACTGCAGGAACTGTCAGAGCAGGTTCCCGTACCGCTGGATCTGCCCGGCTTTGACGATCTGGTGGATATCGAAGAGCAGATACTCATCCCTCTGCCTTCGGAGCTGAAAGAATATCTGCTGCATGCCAGTGATGTTATCTATGGCAGCCTGGAGCCGGTGACCGCTGCCGATCCCCACTCCCACACCTATCTGCCGGAAGTGACCTCCTATGCCTGGTCACTGGGAATGCCCAGAGATCTGATTGCCATTTGCCAAACCGGTGATGACTTTTACTGCATAGATCAGGAAGGTGTGGTCTACTTCTGGAACCAGGACGGCCTGGATGAAGAAGATTGCTGGGAGTCATTCTGGCAATGGGTCGAAGACGTCTGGCTGCAAAGCTGACTCAGGCCGGCACGCCCAGGGCGCCCCGCCATCAGACACATAGAAAAAACAGGAAGCATTATGTCCAAACAATATCCGCTCAACGCCATCGAGTTTCAGTGCCTGCGCCAATCTCTTGGCTTGGGTACCGCCAGGGCCGCCGAGTTGCTGAAAGTCGATGAAGCCGAGTTGCTCTCCTGGGAAACGGGCGAGGCGCAGGTAAGCGAACTTGCCCAGAAAAAACTGCTGGAAATCGATGATATTATCGAGATGCAGGTGCTGAATACCTGTGATGGTATCGAGGCCATGTTCAAGAAAGAACCCAAGCGCCGTTTGGCCTTTGTGGTTTATCCCACCCAGGCGATTTACATCCAGTACAACCCTGAGTTTTTAAGCTCGCTGCCACTCACTGAGCTGTACAACACCGCCGCCTGGCGGATCAAGAAAGAGTGCAAACTGGTGCTGGAAGTGGATATCAGCCTGGTGCCATTGGATGTGGAATCCTACAAGGCCTTCAGAGAGCAGCAAGGCGGGCTGGGTGAGAGCCGCGAAAGCCGCGCCAAGTGGGCGGCCGCGCAGCTCTGAAATATCACTGCCCTGAAATACCGCGGCTTTGAAACCAGAGTTTGAATTAATCAGTTAAATTGGCGCTGGCTTTGTCCAGCGCCTTTTTCATTGCCGGGCGCAAGTTAAGCCTGTCTCGGTAAACCGCCAGTTTGGGCGGGATCTGCTGCTCAAAAATGGTGGCCCAGTTCAGGGTATGGGCCAGCAGTATATCGGCCACAGTCAATTCATCACCGAGCAAAAATGGGCTATCAGGCAGCCACTGCTCGGCAATGGCCGCGGCCTTGTTGAACTCCCATACGGCCGTGGCTTGAATCGCCGCTACCCGCTGCTGCTCCGGCAAGGCAAACCTGTGCTTGCCCATGGTCCATAACGGCTGCTCCAACTCGGTTATCACAAAGCTCAACCATTGATGATGATGCCCGGAGGCTGCCGTGCCTGGCTTGGGCAACAGACGCCCCTCACCGTAACGCTCGGCCAGATAGAGCATAATGGCCGCCGATTCGGTCAATACCAGACCGTCATCCTCGAGCACGGGGATTTTGCCGCAGGGATTAAGCGCCAGGAACTCAGGAGTGCGGTTCTGCTGCTTGGCCATATCAACAAAGTGAAACTCCCAGGGCAGTTCCAGCTCTTCCAACAACCAGGAAACCCGCAGCGCCCGGCTTCGCGGCGTGCCATAGAGTCGAATCATATTACTTTCCTTAAATTGCCCTGTCGCCATAGGCAATGGCTAACGCAGGTATGGTGGCAGAAAAGGCGCCCGCAGGCGCCATGATGATAAGGTCAACAGCAACAAGATACTCCCACTGCCTCAAGCTTGTCACTCTGTCCCTGTTTCTCAACTCTTGTGTCTCACCTCTTATCTCAACTCTCTAGCATCCGGTCCTTGTCAGTTTGCCATCAAGGGCCGGATGCCTGCCTCAGAAGTTAAGACTGACCTTGGTGTAGATGAAACGGCCTCTGGGGTTGTGCACAGACATCACATAGCCATAGAGATCCGCATCGCCATCGCCTATGGCAAACGGCGGCTCTTCATCCAACAGGTTATTGACCCCGAGCGTCCACTTGAACATCTCGTTGAAACGGTAGGAAGCCTGCAAGTCCACCAGGAACTGGCCATCCACCATACGTGACTTGTTCTCGGTAAAGTCGAGGGCGCCGTCGAAGTTGATGTCCGGCGTATCCTCAAATTCGCCTATGTAGCTGACATTGAGGTTGGCGGCAAAGTCGCCCATGGTCCAGTTAGTGCTGGCCAGCCAGCGGTACTGGGGATACTCATACTCGCCGGTATAATCCAGGCCGTCCTTTTCAAACTTGTCCAGATAGCTCCACTCAAGACCAAACTTGAGATCGCCATAGCTGTCCAGTTCCAGACCGTAGTGAGCCGAGATATCCAGGCCCTGTGCCTCCTGGGAGCTTAAGTTAACAAAGCTTGAGTGAATCACATCAAGCACCCCGAGCGGCTCGCCACCGGCGGGGGGCAGGCGCACACAGATAGCGCTGTTTTGATCATTACAGTTGGCGGCATAGATATCGCCCAGTGGCTGCTCGTCTATCTTGTTGTCCTGGGTGATGTTCCAGATATCGAAGCCGATATCGAACTTCTGGCTCGGCGCCCAGATCATGCCTATGTTCCAGGTTTCCGACTCCTCGGCATCCAGATCCGGGTTACCGGCAAATACCGTGTTGTAATCCAGCACCTCACAGTCGGCCTCTGAGATACCCTGAGCGGCGCAGGCATAGGTATCTTTAAAGAAGTTACTCTTTTCCGAAGGGCCCAGGCCTATCTGGGCCAGCGATGGCGCCCGGAACCCCTGGGCCCAGGAGGCGCGCATGCTCAAGTCTTCTGTCATGCCCCAATGGAACGCCACCTTGGGATTGGTGGTGGAGCCAAAATCGCTGTAGTGATCGTAGCGCCCCGCCAGTTGCAGCTCGAAGCTGTCGGTCACCGGAATGGAAAACTCCAGGTAGGCGGCATACTGATCACGCTCGGCCGCGGCGGAAACCGCTTCAGTCCCGAAGATAAGCCCGCGCTGGAATTGCTCATCGGGCACATCGCTAACATCCTCTTCACGATATTCCACCCCGGCGGCCAGCATGATATCCCTGTCTGCCAGGGTAAAGGCATGCCCCGAAATGCTCGCATCATAGGCGGTAATATGTGACTTGCCCTGACGCACCAGACTGGTGGTAATGGCATCTATCACTTCGGGTGAGTTGATGGTGCCGCCAAAGGGGTTGTAGTTGCCGAGATTGATTTGCTCCTGCAGATAGTCCACCCGCACCCAGCCCTGGCTGCGATCCCCTGTCTGGGTCGACTCACTGCGCCCCTTTTGGGCCGAGACTTCCCAGTCCCATTCCTTGAAGCTGCCGCGCAGACCGGCCACCAATCTCAAGCTGTCGGACTCGATATCCCAGCGGCGGGGACCGGCATCCACTGTGCGGAAGCGGCCTATGTCGATGTCCTGACCAAAAGGATTGTTGGGATGTGAACCGGGAACCGTCAAACCGGCGGTTTCATCCAGCGGTGTGGCGGCACCACCGGCCTTGGAGGTATTGTGCTGAGCCGCCAGCTCCAAAAAGGCAGTCAGTGAGTCACTCAGGTGATACTCAAACTGACCTATGGCGCCTATGCGCTCGGCCTCGGGGATCACCAAGTTATAGGGGCCATAATCGAACAGGCAGCTGCCGCTCGATGTGGCGGAATCGGCCGGACAAGCCGGATCTATGGTCTTGACGCCATTGACATAGAAATACCCCGGAAAACCCCGGGAAGAACGGAAATCCTCCCCGCCCCAGGGCGACTGATTGGCGGTACCAAACTGCCCCATCTCATCGGCACTCAGGGTCGAGTTGCTGAAATAATCCAGGATCACAGACGCGCTGCCCTTGTCACTCATGGTGCCCCACACCAGACTGGCGGTCTTTTCGTTGTAATTGGGGCCATCTGTGGCGCCATAGCCGAGATTGACTTCAATGCCTTCGATGTTTTTCCTCAGCACTATGTTGACCACCCCGGCGATGGCATCCGAGCCATAGATGGCCGAGGCGCCGTCCTTGAGTATATCTATCCGCTCAATGGCCGATACGGGAATGCTGTTGATATCGACAAAAGAATTGCTGACCCCTTCGGCAAAGGCACTGATGGAAACCCGGCGACCATTGATCAGCACCAGGGTCGCATCCGGCCCCATGCCACGCAGGCTGATGGCGGCGGCACCGTTGGCGGTAGAGTCCTGGCTGTTACCGCGGGTGGAGAAAGTGCCGGCCCCGGCCGCCGGCATCCTTTCCAGCAACTGTTGCAGGTTGTCATAGCCCATGTTGGCAATATCTTCTTTGCCTATGGATTGAATGGGCGATGGGCCTTCCATATCGGTACGTTTGATCCGCGAGCCTGTGACTTCGATGCGCTCCACAGACTCCTCGGCCGCGAAGGATTCACCGGCAGAGGTCAAGGCAAGTGCCGCAGCGCAGGCACTCAGGGTGAGGTGAGGTCTGTTCATAATCATCCCTAATTTCTTCAGTTGTTTTTTGGAAAAACAACCACGACTACAAACTTCCGTGTTGTCATATTTTTATAACATTTACCAATTCAACTTAACTCTTTAATATCTAAAGTCAATGCCTCTAACTGGGGTAAATTTGATTTTACTGATATAGGAAGTCGCCATGCCCACAGCCGCCGCGCCACTGCTTCAGGCCCGCTTTGCCGATAATCTCGGACTCTATTGGTTGATGTCTGGTGTGTTCACTCTCTGCCTCAGTATTGTCGGCATTCCCTTGTTGCTGCTATGGCTGCCCATTGGCTTGTGGGGCACACGCCGCTATATCGCCAACATGAGCGCCGAGCTGACCGAACGTAAGCTAGTAGTGCGCCGCGGCCTGCTGACCCGTACCGAAAATACTGTGCCCTTGGATAAAATCACCGACATGGCGCTTATTCAGGGGCCATTGATGCGCCTGTTCGGTCTGAAGAAACTCAAGGTGGAAACCGCCGGACAATCCGGCAATGACGCCCTGATAAGCCTGGTTGGCATAGTCGATGCCGACGGATTTCGCGCCGCTGTGCTGGCACAAAAAGAGCGTTTGGATCACAAGGAGCCAAGCTCAAATGGACATGACAGCAACCTTGAGCAGCTGATGTTACTCAGGGAGATCCGCTCCTCACTGGTCAATATCGAATCCTTACTGGCCCGGGAAAAGAGCGCGCCATGAATGACACCATGCTGAATCGAAAAGGTTTTTCTTTCACTCACCTTAGGCACTTAATGGCCGCCATGGGCCCGGGCGTTCTGGTGGCCGCAGCGGCCATAGGCGCCTCTCATCTGGTGGCTTCAACCCGCGCAGGCGCCGAATTTGGCTGGCAGTTGGCCTGGCTGGTGGTGCTGGTCAATCTGCTCAAATATCCCTTCTTTGCCGCCGGAGCCAGATACACGGCGGCGACCGGCGAGAGTCTGCTTGAGGGCTATCTCAGGCAAGGAAAAGGCTATCTGTGGCTGTTCAGCCTACTCAATCTTGTTGCCGCCATAGCCAGCACCGCCGGGGTCAGCATGCTGAGTGCCGCCATGCTGACTCAGTTTGTACCGCTCGGCATAGATATTCTGTCTTTTATCGTGCTCTGCGCCAGTTTGCTGCTGTTGCTGCTTGGGCGCTATAGCCTGCTTGATCGCATGACCAAAGTTGTGATGGCGCTGTTGACCCTGGGCACTCTGACCGCCGCTGCCATGATGCTGGGGGTGGAGTCTGTGCTGGACAAAGACTTCGTCTCCCCCTCTCCCTGGCAATGGGCCTATCTTGGGTTTTTGATCGCCATGATGGGCTGGATGCCGGCACCGATTGAAGTCAGCGCCTGGAACTCACTGTGGCTGCTGGAGAAACAGCGCATCAATCAACAGCAAGCCGCTCTGAGCGCTGCCCAGGCCAGATTAGATTTCGATATCGGCTATTGGCTCACCGCCTTGCTGGCACTGGTGTTTCTCAGCCTGGGTGCCGGAGTCATGCATGGCTCGGGAGCCTCCTTTGCCGACTCGGGAGCCCAGTTTGCCGGGCAGTTGATCTCCCTCTACGCCAGCGTGCTCGGGGAGTGGAGCCGTATGCTTATCGCCTTGGTGGCTCTGCTGTGTATTTTCTCCACCACTGTCACTGTGCTCGATGGTTACAGCCGCACCCTGGATGCCGGTTGGCGCCTGCTGCTTGAGCGCCGCCCCAGCGGTAAACGCCTGGCTGGGATCATGCTGGTTATGTCGCTGCTGGCCTTGCTGCTGATCCTGTTCTTCAAGGGTGCCTTGCTATCACTGTTGGAATTGGTGATGATCCAGGCCTTTATGACCACCTGCATCTTTGCCTGGTTGAATCTACGGCTGATGAGTTCCAAAACCCTGCCGACTGAGGCCCGTTACGGCAGGGGCATGCAACTTTGGGGCTGGCTGGGACTCGGTTACCTGTTTGGCTTTGCGTTGCTGTTTATCTATTGGTATTGCTACATCAAATAAGGAAGTTGCATGAACTCCTCACCACTGGCGCAGCCGCGCTTTTTAGGGCTAAAACTCTCATCAACAGTCAAAGGCATGAGCATGGCCTGCCTGCTGGGATTCACTCTTAGCCTAAGCGCTGCGCCGAGATCCGAACAAGAGCCTGCACCGGGCAAGGATTCGGCGCCATCTGTCTGCCACAGCCAAGAGCTGACACGACAGCTGCTGCTGATAATCAAGCAAAACCCCCTGCCCTTCAGCGGCGTAATCGAGTTGAGGCAAGGTAAAAAGACACTGCTGAGTCATGCGGCCGGAGAAAGCCAGGGCAAACCCATCACCTCTGATAGCCAATTTGTGCTGGGTTCACTGTCAAAGCAAGTGTTTGCCGTCTTGGTGATGCGGGCGATAGAAAGAGGCGATTTCAAGCTCAATGACAGCGCCGCTGCCCTGCTCGGCAAAAAGGCCGAACTGGATCCGGCCATCACTGTCGCCATGCTGCTGAGCCACACATCCGGCATAGGCATCCAAGGACAAGCCTTGCTGTTCACCCCGGGCAACGATTTTAAATACAGCAATGACAATTATTGGCTGCTGGCCGAGATCCTCAAGCGTGAAGGCAGCAGCGGTTCTCAATTGCTGCAGCGCTTCTTTGATGCCGAGGGGCTTGAGCTCAAGGCCCGCACCGGCAGTATTGAAAGTATTCAGGAACAGTTACCCAATCTGGCGATAGGAAGAGCCGAGACTGACAGCGGCTTTGAAAGTGTGGCCGAGCAGTTGACTCTCACAGATAAGCTACTGGCCAGCGGCGCCCTTATTGGCTCCGCCTCCGCCTTTGCCGATTTTCAGCAGGCCCTGCATCAGGGGCAACTGCTTAGCCGTGGCGGCTATTTGCAGTTGCTGGCGCCGAGAGGCAAACGCCCCCATCGTTGGGGCGAGCTGAATTATGCCGCCGGAATACAACTGAGCCCTGAGTTGCCCCTGGAGTTCAGCCACAGTGGTTACATAGCGGGTTATATCAGCACTGCGATTTATTATCCGGACTCGGGCTTCAATCTGGTGGTGCTGGAAAACACCTCTTGGTCACTCAAAGATATAGGCCGGGTGTTCGCCCTTCACGACAAGCTGCGACAGGCGGTGCGCGAAACGGCCGCGAACTGTCCACTGGAAAAAGCGGCAAATCTGCCAGGCTTTTAGGTATAATGCCGCAATGTTGCGGAGCCTCCGCGCCTAACGCACCTAAGTCAATCGCCAGACAGTGTTAAAACTAAGCCGGGAGTCAAACCGGCCCAGGGACATTCATGACCAACAACGATATTCTGCGCCGCTTGCGCTTTGTCTTTAATTTCAACGACTCCAAGGTATTGCGTCTCTACGCCAAAATGAAGCGTGAAATGAGTGAAGCTGAGCTGGCCGGCCTGCTCAAGAAAGAAGATGAAGAAGGGTTCCGTCCCTGTGACGATCGTACCCTGTGCCAGTTTCTCGATGCCGTGATCATCGACAAACGCGGCCTGCGTCCCGGCAGTGGCATTCCGCAGCCGCTCCCCAGCCTGAACAACAACATCATCTTCAAGAAACTCAGAATCGCCTTGGAACTGAAAGAAGAAGATATTATTGCCATTCTTGAACTGGCCAACTTCCGCATCGGCAAGGCTGAGCTGAGCGCCCTGTTCCGCAATCCTGAGCACAAGCATTACCGCTACTGTGGTGATCAGTTGATGCGTAATTTTATCAAAGGCTTGTCACTTAAATACCGCGGTAAGTAAACCAACAAGCAACAGCTGATATCTCCTTTGGAACTAGGCATCCGCCTGGTTCTTTGTTTTGTGTCGTTACCCTCTTAGGCTCAGGCCAACCCGGTTTGCCGCGTTTTAAACAAAATTTTTGCTCAAGCCCTCGCCTACAGGCAACAAAGATCACATTTCATGGTAACCTATGCGGATTTAGATCACAGCCCGTCATCCACAAGCAAAGAACATAAAAGGTTAGCCATGGACGATAATAAACGCCCCTTATATCTGCCTTTTGCCGGTCCGGCTATTCTCGAAGCGCCGTTGATCAACAAAGGTAGTGCATTTACCGAGGAAGAGCGTATTTTCTTCAACCTCGAAGGCCTGGTGCCCTACGTGATTGAAACGATCGAAGAGCAGGCCTCACGTGCCTACGATCAGTTCAAGAACTTCAGCAATGATCTGGACAAGCATATCTATCTGCGCAACATCCAGGACACCAACGAGACCCTCTTCTATCGTCTGGTTCAGAACCACATCACAGAGATGATGCCTATCATCTACACCCCAACTGTCGGGTTGGCCTGTGAACGCTTCTCCAAAGACTACCGCCGTAACCGCGGCCTGTTTATCTCCTATCCGAACAAAGATCGCATCGACGACATCCTCAACAACTCCACCCGTCACAAAGTGAAGGTGATAGTGGTTACCGACGGTGAGCGTATTTTGGGGCTGGGCGATCAGGGGATCGGCGGCATGGGGATCCCGATTGGAAAGCTGTCGCTCTACACCAGTTGCGGCGGCATCAGCCCGGCTTACACTCTGCCCATTACCCTGGATGTGGGAACAGATAACCCGCATCTGCTGGAAGATCCCATGTATATGGGTTGGCGCCACCAGCGCATAGGCGGTGAAGAATATCTGGAATTTATTGAAGCCTTTATGCAGGCGGTTCATCGCCGCTGGCCCGAGGCCTTGATCCAGTTTGAAGACTTCGCCCAGAAAAACGCCATGCCGCTGCTGGAGCGTTACAAGGATAAATACTGCTGTTTCAATGATGACATTCAGGGAACCGCCGCCATCACAGTTGGCTCACTGCTCGCCGCCTGTAAGGCCGCCGGCACTCAGTTGAGCCAGCAAAGAGTTGCCTTCCTCGGCGCCGGCAGCGCAGGCTGTGGCATCGCCGAAGCGATTATTGCGCAGATGGTTTCCGAAGGGATCAGTGATGAGCAGGCCAGACGCCAGGTATTTATGGTCGATCGCTGGGGACTGTTGCAGGACAATATGCCCAACCTGTTACCATTCCAACAGAAACTGGCGCAAAAGAGCGAAGAGCTGCAGCAATGGAGCAATTTCGGTGACAACATCTCATTGCTGGATGTGGTCAACAACGGCAAGCCGACTGTGCTTATCGGGGTTTCCGGCGCCCCAGGGCTGTTCAGCGAGGAGATCATCCGCGCCATGCACAGCCACTGCCCAAGACCGATAGTGTTCCCGCTGTCCAACCCCACCAGCCGGGTTGAAGCCACGCCCAAGGATATTCTGCATTGGACCAATGGCCAGGCACTGGTTGCCACCGGCAGTCCCTTTGAGCCTGTGGTCATAGACAATCAGACCTATGAAATCGCCCAGTGCAACAACAGCTATATCTTCCCCGGCATAGGCCTTGGAGTATTGGCCAGTGGTGCCAAGCGGGTCTCCGATGAGATGCTGATGGCCTCCAGCCGCGCACTGGCGGAATGCTCGCCGCTGGCACTCAACGGCAGTGGTTCTCTGCTGCCTAAGCTGGAAGAGATCCAGAAGGTCAGCAAGCACATCGCCTTTGCCGTCGGCAAGGTCGCCATCGAACAGGGTCATGCTTTGCCGACTTCCGATGAGCTGCTGTTGCAGGCCATAGAAAGCAATTTCTGGCAGCCTGAGTATCGCCGCTACAAACGTACTTCCTTCTAAGAGCGTCCGTGCCCATAAAAAACCGGCTTTATGCCGGTTTTTTATTCAGCCATTGGCTATCACATCTCGGATACTGTTGAGTAAACGCCTGTCAGTACGGGCCTTTTTCAACTTGCGTACACTCTCCTTAAGCGCCGACTGTGAAATACGCTCAAACATGCCACCGTATTCCTTCTCGGCAATGGCCTCGTCGGTATCCGCCAACTGGGCGATATCCTGGGCCATCAAACTCAGTTGCAACCAGGCCGACGCGATAAAAAAGCCGTGAAAATCGGCTCTCGGCAGCAACTTGGCAGCACTTGGCGGCAACTTGTCCCAAGCCTGTTTGAACTCGGACTGCTTATCATCCAGCAATTCTTCAAACAGATTGTCATAAGCTTCTTTCAGCGCCGTGGGCAACTTATCCATAGGCAGTACCTGAGAGCAGATATTGATGGCGGCGCTTCGCGCCTGCTGCCGGTATTGAGCATCAACTTGAGTCATGGTTTTTTCCGTCTAAAAGCGATTGGCGGCGAGTATAGCACCGGCAATAAAGGGCAATCCATCTGAAGTTGGTATCAAGGAACCGAGGAGCAAATACGGCGAAAACAAGTCGGTAACCGAATTCATCCCTTACCGGCAAGCGATTGATGCAGCTCTACTTACCTGCAAATTTAACGATTTATTACTGGTCAGCCTGAGCCCTGGTGCGTATGCTTAATAACATTATCTAAACATCTGTCTATCGGTCAGCGTGAAGTCATACTTTCTGAAATCAGCCATCACAGTGCTGCTTCTGTCCGGCATGGTTCCCCACGCCTTGGCACTGGATAATCCCAAGGCTGATGAGCTGTTCAAACAGCTGGAAGATGGGCAGGTCAACAATGTTGCCGAAGTAGAACAAACTCTGGATCAGATAGCCCAATTGCTGGCAAAGGACGATCTGGACAGGCAGGCCAGGCTCAGGCGCGCCCGCTGCTGGAGCTTTGATGCCAACGACAACGCCAACATAGATGCAGCCATAGATTATGCCGTCAATCAGGCACAAGCGGCGGAAAACCAAGCCTACCCTGAAGCCTTAACCGACTTTCGCCTTTGCCATGGCTGGTACTCTCAACTCAAAGGCAATATGGAACAGGCCAAAGCCGACTATGACCAAGCCCTGCAGCAGGCCTATCAACTCGAAGATCATCGCCTGATCGCCGATGCCCGCAGTCTGCGCGGAGCCATGTATTCCTTTCAGGGCAACTTTGCCATGGCGCTGGAAGATCTGCTGACCGCTCAACAACTTTATGAAAAGCTCAAGCTGGATTATTGGGGTCTGTATAACCTGGCCGACCTCGCCACCAGTTTCCGCCGTTTCGGCGATCCACAAAGTGCACTCAACTATTACCGCCAACTGGAGCAGGCCTATCGCCAAAGTGGTCACGAAGAGCAGGCCTATATTATCAATGGCGAAATGGCCATCGCCCTCGAAGAACTAGGTGATTTTGAAGGCGCCGTGGCCAAGTTCCAACAGTCATACGACTATCTCAAGCAGCAAGGAGTCACGGTGGAAGCCGCAGGAGTCTCGGTCAATATGGCCGGCTCCCTGTTGAAGCTGGGCAGAGTCGAAGACGCCAAACAGGCGCTGGAGCGCGCCAGGCCATTTGTGACTGAGCAGATGGGTGGCTTCTACAGCTTTATGCAACTCTACAGCGCCGATGTGCTGTTGCGCCAAGGCCAGGCTGAACAGGCGATGGCGCCCTTGATCAAGGCCGAAAAAAGTTTCAGGAATATCAACAATGATCGCGGCTTGGCCGAACTCTACCTGCTCAAGAGCGAAGTATTTGCCGCCCAGGGGCTATGGCAGGAATCGCTCAAAGTGCTCAGGCTGTATATCACCCTGCATCACGAGCTGGATAACAAACTGCAATCTTACCGCACCACAGAGATGCGTACCCGCTTCAATGCCGATCGCATGGCAAAAGAAAACCAACGCCTGCTGGAAAGCGAACGCCTGAAAGAGCAAGAGGTGCAGATACTGCAGCAAAACCGTCTGTTGCAGTTGGCTGTGCTGGTTCTGGCCAGCATCATTATCATAATCACTGCGGTGATGGCCTTTAAACAGACCAGTAAATCACGCAAATTCCAGAAGATAGCCCATACGGATCACCTCACCCAATTGGCGAACCGGCGTTATACCTATCACAAGGGTGAAGCTATGTTCAATCAGGCGCGAGATAGCGGCACGCCTTTTTCACTTGTGTTGTTTGATGCCGATAACTTCAAGGATATCAATGATCAGTTTGGTCACGATGGTGGCGATAAGGTCTTACAACATCTGGCAAGCCTGAGCCAAACCCTTATCCGCGAACAAGATCTGCTGGGGCGGATTGGCGGTGAAGAGTTTCTGCTGTTGTTGCCGGAAACAGCCCATGAAGAGTGCCTGAAAATCGCCGAGCGTCTGCGCCAAACCATAGCCGAATCACGCCCGGAAGGGCTAGTCGGTGAGCCCAGAGTGACGATAAGTGCCGGGGTAGCGACTCTGGGTGAGGAACTGCAGTTCTCCGAGCTGTTGAAACAGGCCGATGATGCCCTCTATTGCGCCAAGAATCGAGGTCGCAACCGGGTCGAAACCGCCTGAATGAGCACAGTGGTTATTGCAGATCATTGAACGCGCCAGAGCACTTCCGCCTGACGTAAAGAGGGCTCGGCACCAAACCACTTATGATAGAGCGCGTCAAATTCGCCCGTTTTCTGCAATGCCAATAGCGCCTTGTGCCAGGATTCGACCCGTTCAGGGGCCGTACCGCCGGAGAACGCCAAATAGAGGCGCAAGTGCGCCAGTTCCAAAACGGGGCGCACCGCCGCCTGTGTTTGGCCCAATTGCCGCAAGACGCCCTGAACCGCGATATCCGCCTGACACCAATAACGCACCCGCTTATGCAACAACTGCCTGGCCGAATACTGAGGAAAACCTGAGATCAGTAACTGCTCATCCGGAACAGACTTCAACAAGATCTGCGCCGGGGAGTTGCGGTATAGGGCAATATTACCCGCCGCTACCGCCTGTGACAGGTCTGCCGGGGTAAAATCATCATCCATGCGGGCATAGAGCTGAATGCGGGTTTCGGCAATCGGGCCAACAAAATCAAATTCCTGCCGCCGCTGTTCATTAATGGAAGTGGCAAACAGCAAGACGTTAGGCTCCTGGTTTGCGATATTCATCGCCCTGGCCCAAGGCAATACTTCTATCACAGGCTCTTTGTCAGAGGCAGCCACCTGATGGTGCAAGGCCCTCACCAGAGCCACCGCATAACCGTCGACGCGACCATGGCGCTCATAGCTCATGGGAGGCCAGGTTTCGGTCAGCAGCCTGAGTGCGGGCGACTCGGCCTCAGTAAGCTCGTTACCGGCCAAAGCCAAGTTGGCAAAGCTACAACAGAACACTATCACGCAGCCCCTGAGCAAGGTTTCGATTCCCGGCATATACTCTCCCCCTCAATTTATTCAAGCATAGCACCGACAACAGTCGAAATCGCCGTTTACGGCAACTGTGAGCGATTCTGCTTTACTGATATAATCATGGCTTTTCCCCGGTCAGCCTCTGTTCATGTCAGTTCCTCAACCACCACAATTTGATCCCGGTATGCTTGGCAAGCTTGCCCGCGACATAAAAGCCTGGGGCAAAGAGCTGGGTTTTGCTCAAGTGGGAATAACGGATACAGATCTCAGCCGCGAAGAGCCCAGGCTGCAGGCCTGGCTCGATAAGGGCTATCACGGTGAGATGGGCTATATGGCCAACCACGGTATGATGCGGGCCCGCCCGGCCGAGCTGCATCCCGGCACTTTGAGAGTTATCTCAGTACGGATGGACTACTTACCGCCACAAGCCGGGTTTGCCCTCAATCTCAAAGACCCTAACCTTGGCTATATCTCCCGTTATGCCGGCGGCCGCGACTATCACAAGCTGATGCGTAATCGCTTGAAAAAGTTGGGCGAGCGCATAGATGAAGCGCTCAAAGCCCTGCAACTTGAAGGCAGTGGCTTTCGGCCCTTCGTCGACTCGGCTCCCATTCTGGAACGGCCGCTGGCAGAAAAGGCCGGGATCGGCTGGACAGGTAAACACTCACTGATCCTCAACCATGAGGCCGGCAGTTGGTTTTTCCTCGGAGAACTGCTGGTGAACCTGCCGCTGCCCATGGATGTCGCCATAGCCGAAGGCTGCAACACCTGCGTTGCCTGCATCACAAGTTGCCCAACCGGCGCCATAGTCGAGCCTTATGTGGTCGATGGGCGCCGCTGTATCTCCTACCTCACCATAGAACTGGCCGGCAGCATTCCACCGGAGTTTCGGCCACTGCTCGGCAATCGCATCTACGGCTGTGATGACTGCCAGCTGGTATGCCCCATCAACCGCGCCGCGCCTTTGACCGCAGAGACTGACTTGCATCTAAGGCCACAACTGAAGCAACCCAAACTGCTGGAGCTGTTTGCCTGGAGCGAGGCCGAGTTTTTGAAAAACACCGAAGGCAGCGCCATTCGTCGCATAGGCCATGAACGCTGGCTGCGCAATATTGCGGTGGCACTGGGCAATGCGCCCGGCAGTGAAACCATAGTTGCCGCCTTGCAGGAGCGACTGACAGATGCCTCAGAACTGGTCGCAGAACACATAGAGTGGGCACTGGCGCAGCAGGCAGAAAAACTCAGCGCCAACGACACAGCGCCTATTCCCGCCCGCAAGACGGGGCGCCTGATCCGGATAGTGGAAAAGGGTTTGCCAAGAGACGCCTGAATTCAAGCCTAATCCAGGGTAAAACCCACCTTGATGGTGACCTGCCAATGAGCGATAACACCGGCCTCCAGATGTCCGCGGGTATCTATCACTTCAAACCAACGCAAATTATGCAGCGACTGACTGGCCGCCGCGATGGCATTCTTGACCGCTTCGTCCGAGCTGATGGGGGATGAACCTGTCAGTTCTATTATCTTGTACACATGGCTCATAAGGCTTCTCCTGATAGTTATCTGTGTCCAGCACAGGTTCCTGACCTGAGTATAGACAGAAATGGTCGATGGCATATTTCCCTTGGTTTCTGTATATTTCTCAGTTGGATAACCATAGGAAGAAATCAAGGGATTGCTATGCAATTAAAACATTCAGGTCTGGGGATCGCCTCGTTTGCCACCAGCATATTTAGTGGGATAGCCCTGTTTATCACTTTTATTGTTGCAGGAGCCCTGGAGGCGACAACACCGGGCGGCCTGGATGAAAATTCGATGGAAGCCATTCTTGTGGGCCTGATGATCATCTTTATGATGCTGGTCTGCCTGGTGTCTTTGGGATTGGGCATTGGCGGCCTGGTACAAAAAGACCGCCAGAAAATCTTCGCCATTTTGGGCACCACTTTTTCAGGCTTGATCATTCTGGGTACGGTTGGCCTGATAGCGCTGGGCATGAGCATGGGCTGAATCTTTCCCGCGTTGGAGTCAATCAACATCAGGGGCGCAGTGCGCCCCTGACTGTTATTAACCACAGAATTTTATCATCCGAGTCGACGTCGCAACTCCCTGGTCGCATCGACCATATTCTTCAAAGCCGGCTCGACTTCCTCCCAGTTACGGGTCTTCAAACCGCAATCCGGGTTGACCCAGAGCTGGCGCACAGGAATTTTCTGCGCCGCCTTTTCAATCAGGCTCACCATGGCCTCCACTGTTGGAATATTGGGGGAGTGAATATCATAAACCCCGGGGCCGATTTCATTGGGATAGTCAAAGTCCTCAAAGGCATTCAACAACTCCATCCGCGAGCGTGATGTTTCTATGGTGATCACATCGGCATCCATGGCGGCAATTGCGGCAATAGTGTCGTTGAATTCGCTGTAGCACATATGGGTGTGAATTTGGGTCTCGTCTCTGACACCGGCGGCGCTGAGCTTGAAGGCGGCCACGGCCCAATCGAGATAATGGGCCCAATCGCTGCATTTGAGCGGCAAGCCTTCCCTAAAAGCCGGCTCATCAATCTGAATAATACCTATGCCCGCCCGCTCCAATGCCACCACTTCATCGCGTATCGCCAGGGCCAACTGAGTCGCTATCTGCTCGCGGCTGATATCCTCGCGGGCAAAGGACCAATGCAATATGGTCACAGGCCCGGTCAGCATGCCTTTCACCGGTCTGTCGGTGAGACTCTGGGCATATTCGGCCCAGTCGACTGTCATCGCCTTGGGACGGGTCACATCGGCGTAGATCAGCGGCGGCTTGACGCAGCGGGAACCATAGCTCTGCACCCACCCCTGTTTGGTAAAACCAACGCCATCGAGCTGTTCACCAAAGTATTCCACCATGTCGTTGCGCTCGGCTTCACCGTGTACCAACACATCTATCCCCAGCTTGAGCTGCCGTTCTATGGTATCCCGGGTCACCTGTTGCAGCTGCTCTGTGTACACAGCATCGTCCAATTCACCCTTACGCCAGCGGCTACGCAGGTTACGAATGGCTGCCGTCTGCGGGAATGAACCTATGGTAGTCGTCGGCAACAAAGGCAGCTTGAACCTGGCCTGCTGGGCTTGTCTGCGCACCTCAAACTCATGGTTTCGGTCGTAATCGGTTGCGCTCAGGGCATCGATTCTGGCACTGAGCTGTTGATTACGCCCCTGCGCCCTGGCCGCGCGCCGATCCCGGCAACGGGCGACCACGGCTTTGGCATTTTCAGTCTCAGGCGCCTCCAAAAGCGCCTTGAGCTCCTGCAACTCGGTAAGTTTTTGCCTGGCGAAAGCCAGCAGGCTTTTAAGCTCGGGCGCCAGCGCGGTCTCCACCTCGAGATCCACCGGGGTATGCAACAGGGAGCAGGAAGTGGCGAGCCAGAGCCTGTCTCCCAGATCACGCGCCAGTGGCGCCAACTGCTCGGCCACAAGATCCAGATCGGCGGCCCAGACGTTACGGCCGTTGATCACCCCAACCGACAATACCTGCTCAGGCGCCAGTGCACCGACAAAGGCCTGCAACTGCTCGGGCGCGGTAACCAGATCCAGGTGAATACCCGCCACCGGCAGTGCCGACAACAGACTTTGATGGTGGGCTACAGTGCCGTAATAGGTTGCCAGCAACAGCTTGAGCGGCGCCGACTTGAGCACGCCGTAGGCCTGATTGAAGGCCTGCTGCCAGTTGTCATCCAGCTCAAGTGCCAGCGCAGGTTCATCCAATTGCACCCATTCAACGCCCTGGGCGGCAAATCGGGCCAGAATGGCTTGATAACATTCCAGCAGCGCCGGCAGCAGTGTCAAACGGTCGAACTCTGAGCCCACTGTCTTGGACAGATACAGGAAAGTGACCGGCCCCAGCAGTACCGGCTTGGCAGTGTGGCCCAGCGTCTGAGCCTCGGTCACCTCTTCAAACAACTGTTCCCAGGCGATATCGAAGCGTTGATCTTCGCTGAGCTCAGGCACCAGATAATGGTAGTTGGTGTTGAAGTACTTGGTCATTTCAGACGCCGGTGCATGCTTGCCGCTGGGCGCTCGGCCACGGGCAATCCGGAACAGGGTATCGAGATTGACAGCGCCGCCGTCACGGTGACGCTCGGGGATGACCCCCAGAGTCGCACTCAGGGTCAGCACCTGATCATAGTAAGCAAAGTCACCGACCGGCAACTGCGCCACCCCGGCGTCGGCCTGCCACTGCCAGTGGGTACGCCTAAGCTCCCTGGCAACACTCTCTAATTCGGCCACGCTGGACTCACCGCGCCAATATTTCTCCAAAGCAAACTTGAGTTCACGTCGACGTCCGATACGGGGAAAGCCAAGACTATTTAATTGCATAATGTATACCATCCTCTATAAACTGTGCAGCAAGTGACTGGCGACGCCGAAACACAACAAATCAAACCGGGCGTCTGGACGTCTAGAAGTTTATTGTGCTAGTCTCAGCACAGGCAACCGAATTGAATTCAAGGGCAACATGAGCGGCATTCATGTGGAGAGGAAATGATAGAACTGAGACACCTTCGTACTCTGATAGCACTGAAAGAAAGTGGCAGTCTGGCCGGCGCGGCGAAGAAACGTTTTGTCACCCAGTCGGCGCTGTCGCACCAGATTAAAGAGTTGGAGACCCGGATTAACTCCCAGGTATTTGTTCGCAAAAGCAAACCTCTTACCTTCACGCTTGAGGGCAGTCGCCTGCTGACCCTGGCAGAAGAGATACTGCCCCGGGTACAGGAAACCGAATTTGTGCTCAAACGCGGTCTATCTGGAAGCAGCGGTCCCTTGAAGGTGGGTATTGAGTGTCACAGCTGTTTTCGCTGGCTGATGCCTGTAATGGAAGCCTTTCATCAGTCTTATCCGGATGCCAATCTGGATCTCTCCAGCCGCCATCTGTTCGACTCTCTCAATGCGCTGGAAACCGGTGAGCTGGATATAGTGCTGACCTCAGATCCTGTGCCCGGCCATGCCCTTGCCTATCAGCATCTGTTTGATTTTGAAGTGAGACTGGTGATGGCCAAAGATCACCCTCTGGCAGGCAACAGCTATATTTTGCCGCAACAACTGGCCAGGGAACCTATTATCAGTTATCCAGTACCGCTGGAAAGGCTGGATATTTTCCGTCACTTCCTCGAGCCGGCCGGAGTGGTGCCCGGCCCACAAAAACGCTGTGATCTCACCAATGTGTTGCTGCAACGCATCGCCTGTAAAGAAGGGGTTGCGGCCTTGCCCAACTGGTCACTGACCGAAGCCCAGGGCTTGAGCCTGACCTCGGTGAAACTGGGGCAGGAAGGCCTGAAACGGCCGCTGTTCGGTGCCTACCGCCGCGACAGCAGCAATAGAGTGCAGCTGCAAAGGCTGCTGGAATTGATTGCCAAAGAGGGATTACAGCGTCAAGACAGACACTGACTGAGCGGCTGCCACCGCGCCTGAAAGTCGGCGGCAGTCACAAAGCATCTAGAGAGGATTCAGCAACAGACCGCGCTGGGACAATACCCTTCTCAGTACCAGTCCGGGTGAATTGGGATCCCGGGTCTGTCTCAGGTTATGGGCGACCATAAACTCGCTTTGCAGCTCATCATCCAACCCCAGAGATTCAAAAGCTTCCACCGTCAGCGTCTGCTGCTGGGTCTCTATCAGGGTCTTGATAATGCCCAGCGGGAAGCACTGCTCGGCTTCGGCGTTGAGATAGGCAAACGCCGTCAGGGCAATAATCTGACCAAAGACGCTGAACAGTGCCAGAGTCTGCACTTCATCCGCGTCTATCTGTACCCCTTGCATCTGATGCAAGCTGTCCACCGACTCGGTCGCCACAGACTCAGTCAGGCGCCAATAGCCAAGTACCAGTTTACGGTATGGCTGCGGCAATTCATCGAGCCGCTCTTTGAGATAAAAGCTAAAGGCATAACGGTAGATATTGACCTGTCCCAGACGCACCAATGCATCCTTGAGGCTGCGGTTTGGCTGAACGGAAGGAGAGAGCGCGTTATTGCTGCGCCACAGCAGATGAGCTGCCAGAGCGGGATCGGTCGCGACAATATCGATCACATTGCGAATATCGCCATCAGCAATAATGGCCTTCTTAAGCGGGATCAGGATGCCGCGGCGCCCTATCACCTGCTCTTCGTTGGCAATAATGGCACGCACTTGAGTAAAAACCTGCTGCTCAAGATCTGTCATGTGATTCTTTAAACCTGTTGTTATTTATTATGGAGGCACTATTGCCATTTATTATGGCAGAGAATTTACCCATAAAACGCCCACCAGGGTCAAGTTGAATCGATAATTAGCCCAGTTTTTGCCAAATAGAATCAAAAAGTAGCATCAAAAAGCGCCCGCCTCCTGCAGCCTGGTAAAGATGACTTGTGCCAAACGCGAATACCCCTGTTGATTGAGATGCACAGTATCGGACTTGAGCTCGTTTGAACGCAGCAGCTCAGACAGAGTCTGTTCCAGCAAGATGGCGCCGTGCTTGTCGGCCAGTTCGGCATACAAAGGCAGGGGGGACAGCAGCAGGCTCTTTTGCGGCACAGCCAGCAACACTACCGGAATTTGCCGGGCTTTGGCCTCAAGTAACATGGCCTCAATGTTTTGCGCCAATTGCACCTGGCTACGACCGCGGAGAATATCGTTACCGCCTTCGAGCAAAATAAGCAGATCCGGCTTGGTTTCATCCAGCAGTGCCGGCAAACGCTCAAGCCCGGCAGCAGATTGCTCACCGGAAATCCCGGCGTTGATCACCTCACAACGGCACAACTCGGCCAGACGGCTGGGATAATCCTGCCCGGCCTTGGCACCAACGCCTTGGGTCAGGCTGTCACCGAAGGCCAGCAGTTTGCCATTGCTGCCGATATATGCCAGCTTGGGCTCGGAGCAAGCCAGCAAAAGCAGCGACAACAGGGCTATGGCCACGCCTCTCAAACCATATCTAAAATCAGCTTTCATATTTCGACTCTTGCCTCCTTGTCGGTGAGTACTTTCCAACTAAAACAGATAGAAATACGGGCAGAAAAAAGCCGGGAACCCCCGGCTTTCTATGCTATCAGAAGCGATAGCTGACGCTGAATCTCAGCGCACGGCCGCTACCCGAGTAATAACCATCGCCCCAAGTACTGAAATAACCTGAGCTGGCGTATTGCTTGTCAAACAGGTTGTCGACCCTCAGGCTGGCAAGCCAGGCATCACGGCTGTAGTTAAGGGCGATATTCCCCAGCCAATAGCTATCCAGTTTATCGTGCTGGTTGCCATTGTCACCCTCCATATATCTGTCACCCAGATACTGACCCTCGACAAACAGCTGCCAGTGCTGACCAAAGTCCACACTGGTGTAGACACGCCCGGAATGCTCGGCCACCCAGGAGAGAGATTTGCCTTTGTTGGCACCTTCAGTAAATTCGGCATCGATATAGTTGTACTCAAGTCCCAACTGCAGCATTTCATTGAGCTGCCAGTCCCAGTCGAGGCTGGCGCCATAACGGCGGGAAGCATCGGCGTTGACGTTGGCGCCGGGGAAAGCACCGCCGATAGGCATATCGGCGCTGGGGTCAAAGACAATTTCATCTTCCAGCGACAGTCGGTACAGGTTCAGACGCAGACTCTGGTTGCTCAAGGTCCAATCCCAGCCGGCTTCAATGGAACGGCCGGTCTGCGGCTTGAGGCCGACGACTGTTGGCGGCGTATAAGCTTGCTCATCGACCTTGGCGAAACGGAAACTCTCATCACCGCGAAGATAGAATCTGTGGCCTTCCAGCGGCCGATAGTTGAGCCCCAACTCGAGCGCGTGAGCGTCTTCATCCAAATCTATGCCATTGGGGTAAATCTGACCGTCCTTGAGTTCATCCTTGACCTTGGCATAGCGCCCGCCCACCACATAGCTCAGGCTGTTAGTCAGCGGCACATTGGCCTGCAGATAGGTGCTGGTCATGGTTTGGGTGTTACTGCGCTGCATATAACTGAGATCGAACTCAGTTTCACCCCGTTGAATATCGGCGCCTATGACTATGCTCAGCTCACCATTGCGGGTCTGATAACGTCCCAGTGCCTTGGGATTGAATTCCAACAGCGAGCGCTCGTTACGACCTGGGTTGCCATAGCTGACACTGGACACCAAAGTATCACTGTAGTTGAGGTCCGCAGCCAGGGCCCAGTTGGCGTGCACCTGGCGCTGGAGATGAGCACGCCAGGCGGAAGTCATCTCATGGTTGTAATCACCCGGCGTCGATGTCGCCTGGCGTGGATCGGCTTCAAACTGAGCTTGGGTCAGTGAACCTGGAGTCTGGCGCTTGTTATCGTAGTAACTGCCTTCGACAAAGAAGTTGGTCAACTCTGAATCATATTGCAGACGCCCCAGCACAGAACCGGTTTCGTTGGCATTGTTTCTACGGTAGTTGTCGCTCTCGTTGTAAGCAGCTGCCAAATAGTAGCGCCAGTTTTCATTGATGGCGCCGGACAGATCGCCACGGCCTTCGTAGGTATCGAAGCTGCCACCTGAGAGGGTCAGGTTGCCACCGCTGGCACTGGGCGCCTTGGTGATAATATTGATCACTCCTCCGACGGCCTGATCACCATAGAGCACCCCGGCGCTGCCGGAAAGGATCTCTACCCTTTCAATCTGATTGACCGCAATGGCACTCAGGCTGGGGGCTGCAATATCGATATTGTTGAGTCGGCGACCATCTATCAGTATCAGGGTGTTATTCACCGCTTGGCTGGAAGAGAAACCGCGCATCGCCAGCACAGGCCCTGAGTTATTGTCCGATATTTGAATGCCACTGCGGCCACGCAGCAACTCGCTCAGATTACTGGCACCGCTTTGCTGAATATCGGCGGCATCTATGACCACCACATTGGCGGCAATATTGAGCGGCGTGTCATCCTGACGGCCAATGACCACCAGCTGTTCATCCACGGCCTGGGTTGTAGCACTCGCCATGACGGGAACTGAGGTAAATGCACCGCAGAGCAGCGCGAGATGATTTAGTTTGAAACCCATTTTCCTTTGACTCCTGAAAGGGAAACGGGGCAAGAGTGCCACGGCAGGGAGAGCCCCTTGGCTGCCGCATTTCGAGATCTGCCCACCGAAATCATCGAAATACCTCCAGGGCCGGTCTCCGGACTTTGGCTATGCGGTTGACCGCGCAAGACCCGGCTTTTATGACGCCACTTGGGCGCGCCTGTCTCTCACCATTTACCGTTGCGGGGGCAGTGCCGGATTCTCACCGGCTTCCCGATTATCCCCGGTCTTTCATTCCGGGGCACCACGAGAGGTTGACTGAAATACTGTGCTGTCATTCCCGGCCTGACCGAGAGCGGGCATTATAGACGTCTATATGGATGAATGTCTAATTTTGACGACGACTGACCGCCGCAGATTTACCCTGAAAACAAAAAGGGAGCCGAGGCTCCCTTTCCATTATCTTAACCCAGCTCTTTGGGGTTACTGCCAAAGCGGTTGTCACCCACTTCGCTGTCCTGGCAGTAGAAGACCAGCAACACTATCCAACCTATGATAGGGATAAATGCCAACAACTGCCACCAACCACTGCGGTCAGTGTCGTGCAGACGACGCGCGGCAACCGCAATAGAGGGCAACAACAGGCCCAAAGAATAAATCAGCCCCAGCACTGTGGTACCCAGCGCATAGTCAATAGCACTGACAACCAGGCTGAAAATGATATAGAACAGAGTGAACATCCAGTATTCTGTCCGACGGGCCCGACCGGTAAAGTCGGCGTATTTTTTGATGGCTCCGATGAAATGTTCCATGTTTTCTCCCAATAACAGATCCAAGATCCGATAACGCCGCACCAATTATTGAATGGCTTAAGGCGACCAAAGTTTCATCAGAGTTTCTTACTCCCTGAAACAGCAAACAATTTTAACATACCTGAATGAACTGCAAAGTGACAGAAAAGAGATTTACCTTCCATCCGCCACAAAATCAGAGATATCTCACCCAGTCAGTCGTCATTGGTTTACAAATATCGCCATATCCATAGATAGCCAGCCGGCGCTTTTTCATCTTATCTGCTCAGCGTAAAACCACGGCTGGCGGCCAGCACCTGGATATCGGTTTCAATCTGTGCCAGCTGTGTCTGACGCTTTCGACCGATTGCCCCTGAGTTAAACTTGGATGCCAGGCTGCCAAGAATATAGCGCCAATGCAGCGCTTGTTTTTTACGCTGTTTACGGCTCAAAGGATTCAGTGGCGGCTGCGCTGCGAGCGCTTTGAGCAAGGTTGCAGTAGCGCCGCGCCAAACATCGGGCAGCGATTCCAGGTTATTCAAAAGCCAGCCAAGACATACCAAGCGACTCAATTCGGTGTGGATAAATCCGTTGTCACCCAAAGGCATTTGCCGCCCCAATAACAAGGCATGGAATTGCCCCTGAATTTCCGTGCTCCAAGGTTTGCGTTGCAGCTTGGCCAGGTGCTGGGAGAAGACCATCTTCGCCAGTTCATGCTCAGCAAACAGGCTGCGAATGCCATCGAGCAGTGCCAGGGTAAACTCAGGGTAGCGGCGGCCGAGCGCCAATTGCAGTGAAAGTTCGAGGCCAGAGACGCCCTCGCCTTTACTTGGCGGCTCCCACTTGAGGCACACAGGCACAAACCAGGCAAGAAAACGCACCTGCCATTCAGGTCTGGCGGCGATATAGCCAAGGGCCTGCCGTCCCAAATAGCTACTGGCCGGGCTGGCCCGGTTGGCTTCAAGCAATGCCAGTAACTCGGCGGGGTTATCGGCCTCCAGTAACTGCTCAACTATTGGCGACAACCGCTCCCGAGCCCGAAGAAAGCGCAAACACTGGACCGTTTTACCCACAAACTTTCCGCCAATGGCCAGCGGCAATAGCGCGATTAGAATCCCCCACAGCTCGAGCCAGGTATTTTGCTGTTCTCGATAGTACTGGATATCGGTGCGCACTATGCCGGGCTCCTCAGGCAAATGCCAAAGGATCACGGCTTCACCGACGCTTCTCGAATCGCAAAGCAGGCCTGGGGGATCCCAGATCTGATACTCACTGCCGTTCGGCAACTGATAATACAGCAGACAATCCCACTCATAACGGCCAAGACCCCAGCGCCCAGGGGACACGTAGTGTTGCTCACGCCGGGCAATATAACCTTGGGTCTCGACGCCTCGTTCGAGCAGGATATTCACTTCATACCAGGATTGGACACTCTCTTTGACAAAATAGAGCCCTAGAGCCGAGAACAGCCCGCCGGCAAGCGCAAAAAGGCCGATAATTATCAGATCTTCCCAGATTGCCCGTATCTTTCCCACCGGGTCCCCTTTGATTCAATCCTTTAAGGCCGCGGATTGTAGCAGATTTCAGCAATCAGTTGAGGAACACTTCACAGTTTGCCATCCGGTTCTGCGCGCGCCAAAGAGTCATGCTATGCTCGGGCAAATTGCTAAAGGAGTAACAGCATGAAACGCCCTATCATTCTCGACTGCGATCCCGGCCATGATGATGCCATCGCCTTGATCCTGGCCCTGGCCAACCCTGAGCTGGATCTGCTGGCCGTGACCACCAGCGCCGGTAACCAAACCCAGGAAAAAACACTCAACAACGCCATGCGAGTGCTTACTCTGCTGGGCAGAACCGATATTCCTGTGGCCAGCGGCGCCCCCAAGCCATTGGCAAGAGAGCTGATCATTGCCGACAGTGTTCACGGTGAATCCGGGCTCGATGGCCCAGAACTGCCGGATCCCGCCTTTGAACCTCAGCCGATGATGGCCTGGGAACTGATGGCAGAAAAAATCCGCCAAAGCAGCCAGCCGGTGACTCTGGTGCCCACGGGCCCCTTGACCAATATCGCTATTTTCCTGAGCGCCTATCCCGAACTCAAGTCCCGTATCGAGCAGATAGTGCTGATGGGTGGCGCCGCCGGTGTCGGTAACTGGACCCCTGCCGCCGAATTCAACATTTTTGTTGATCCTGAAGCGGCCGACATAGTGTTCAAGTCAGGGATCCCCATCGTCATGGCCGGTCTGGACGTGACCCATGAGGCGCAGATCATGGAAGAGGATGTAGCCCGTTTCCGCGCGATTCCCAACAAGGTTGCCAAGTGTGTTGCCGATCTGCTGGAATTCTTTGTTATCTACCACAAGGATCCCAAGTGGGGCTTTGATGGCGCGCCGCTGCATGACCCCTGCACCATAGCCTGGCTGCTCAAGCCTGAGTTGTTCATCGGCTTGGACTGCCATGTTGCCATCGAAACCCAGAGCGAGCTGACTGTAGGGATGACGGTTGTCGACCGCTATCACTTAACCGGCAAGCCCGCCAACGCCAAGGTGCTGATGCATCTGGATCGTGAAGGCTTTGTGGATCTGCTGGTTGAAAGCCTCTACGCCTATCAGGATTAATACATGAGTAGACTAGTGATAATCGGCAGTGCCAATGCCGATCATGTGATGGAATTCAGTCACTTGCCCGAGCCAGGGCAAACACTGATGAGCCGCAGCTACCGTTTGGAACACGGTGGCAAAGGCGCCAATCAGGCAGTTGCCGTCGCCAGACTGGTGCAACCTGGCACCCGAGTGGACTTTATCTGCCATCTTGGGGACGACGCCATTGCCGATACCATGATCAAGAGTTGGTTGGACGATGGCATTCATCCTCAGGGCTTGAAGAAAGTGCCGGAAATGGCAACCGGCAGCGCAATGATTTTCATCGGCGATGGCGGTGAAAACTGTATTGGGGTGGCCGCCGGCGCCAACGCCAGCCTGGAGCCAGCCGATGTCCACTGTCATCAAGAGCTATTCGAAGGCGCCAGTTACCTGCTGGCACAGCTGGAAACGCCGTTGGAATCGGTCAAAGCCGCGCTGCAACTGGCCAAGCAACAAGACACAGTGACAATTCTCAACCCGGCCCCCGCCAGCACGCTGGCTGACGATGTGCTGGCCTTGGTGGATATCATCACTCCCAACGAAACTGAGGCAGAAGCCCTTACCGGTATCAAGGTGGAAGATGAAGCCGGCGCAGCCAAAGCCGCAGCCGCTCTGCAAGCCAAAGGGGTTGGCGCCGTGGTGATCACCCTCGGCAGCCGCGGCGCCTATGTGCGTCACCCAGAGTTTGAGGGCCTGGTGCCTAGCTACCCGGTCAAGGTACTTGATACTGTGGCCGCTGGAGACACCTTCAACGGTGCCCTGATGGTGGCCTTAAGTGAGGGACTGGCCATGGAACAAGCGGTGGATTTTGCCAATAAGGCCGCCTCCATAGCCGTGACCCGTCATGGCGCCCAGCGCGGTATTCCCTACCGCCGCGAGCTGTAATCACGCCGTTACCGCCACAAAAACGGGAGTCATAGACTCCCGTTTTTTATGCTGGCTGCCAGTCAAATTATTCGCCTGGATTGGCCTCTCTGTGGGCCTGAAGCTTGGTGGCAAACTCCTGCTGCAGCAGCTCCATCTTAGGCAGCAGCCCCTGGCTCAGTGATTGAGTCACCATCATGGATTCCTGCATCACGGCCGGCATCTTGGCGACCATGGAGCGCCCAGTATCACTGGCATAAAACGCCAGCATATCGGCAATTTCCTTGTCGCTGTAATGCTTGACATAAATATCGGTCAACGGCTGCTTCAGCTTGTCCCAGCCCAGCTCCTGCTTGAAGATCTGCGTACTCTTGCGGGCAAACTCTTCAAATAAAGGCTTTTCACTCTCCTTGATATTGAACTGTTGTTGCATGCCCAAAATCATCATTTCCATCTGGGTATAAGCCGTGTCCATCATGGAGTCCATCTGCATTTCCAGCAGTAACTGCTCCACCTGAGCCCGGCGATCGCTGTCATCGGCCAACGCCAAAGGGCTGCTGAGCAATATGCCGCCCAGAACAAGAGATGACAAAAAACCAGGACCTTTCATGAGTGCCTCCGTGGCAAGTATTGATTCGGCTGTCAGTCTATCACAGCCCAAGCGACTGTCAGCTGCTCCAACCTCAGCTGACAGTTAAAATTCTGAGATTAATTCTCATTTAAGGGAAATGCCGTTATGATTGACCCAGGCGGGAGCCTGCGGGGCTCTCGTGCTGTCGAGAGAAATATCGACCCTAAAACCAGAAAAGGAATTGAAAATGAATAAGTTAACCAAGAGACTCGCGGGTATTGCCCTGTTGGGAGCCGGCGCCGTTATCAGCAGCACTGCCAGCGCCGACGAATGCAGCCTGACCATCACAGCCAACGATGCGATGCAATTTGATACCAAGGAATTAAGCGTTCCCGCCAGTTGCAAGACGGTAGAACTGACATTGACTCATTCCGGCACCCTGCCAGTGACAGCCATGGGCCATAACTGGGTTCTGAGCAAGAGCGCCGACATGCAGGGCATTGCTACTGATGGTATGGCAGCCGGCGCCGATGCCGCCTATGTCAAAGACGGTGACGAGCGGGTGATTGCCCACACTCCTCTGGTTGGTGGTGGCGAATCTGTCAGCATCAGCTTCAGCACCGAAGGCATGACACCGGAAGAAAGCTACAACTTCTTCTGCTCCTTCCCCGGCCACTGGGCCGTGATGCAAGGCAGCTTCAGCATCAAAGGCTAAGCCTGCACGCTTTGGGCCCGAATGAGGGCCCAAAGAAACATCTCCTTTCCCCTTCGCAAGACCCAATAGCCGCCTTTTCGCCAAATGAGTCAGGGAACCCGGTGACAACTTGCCTGTCTTGGCCTTATGGATGAAATCACCTATCAATATCGGCTTGCTTTCCAGCCATGGCCTATCACCTGCGGTGAGCGTTCGCACAGGCAGCCCTGCGACTAGGGCAAATGTTGCGAAGCGACAAGTTCATTAGCACGAACCAGGGATGGCGAGCTGGCCGTTAATTGCTCACTTGCCACTAAACAGGATTATGGTTATTTGTCGACTTTCTGCGGATGACAGACAAAGCGCCGCTGGGTAGAGTAGGAATCAAGGCTTGAGCCTGTTTCGGCCAGGCACTATTTGAAGGAGAGAGCTTATGTTGGGCGAAAACCATGCGCTAATCCTGGAGTTTCCGGAGCACAAACAGAAAATCCATCAACTCAAGGAAAACGATCCTCACTTTCGCGAGCTGGCAGCCGAGTATCACGACCTCGACCATGAGATCCGTGGATTGGAAGAAAACTGTGTCCCCACAGCAGAAGAACGTTTCAACCAGTTGAAACTGCGCCGCGCCGAACTCAAGTCCTGGCTCTATCAGCAGTTACTGCGCTGATACCCCCAAATACAGAGGCCCCGGCAGCTTAAACCGCAGGGGCCCATGATCAAATCCTGATTAGCTCGATTCCGAGCCGGATCTTAAAGCCTATCCAGATGCAGGGCGTTGGCAAACTCCTGCAATTCACTGGCTTTAACCCCTTCCCCCGAGAGAGTGAACATGGCATTGCCATTGACTATCACAGTCAGCTCTGCCTCACCGGATTCAGTATTCAGCATGGCGTTATGCCCCTGAACCTTGACCAGCTTGCCGCCGCTCATGGCTATCATAGATGGATTGGTCAGCATGGCCATAACAGACTGCAATAAGGGGGAGTCGAGCACCAGCTCTATCTCCAGTTGCGCACTGTCTTCTTTGTAGTAGTGGCGGCTGGCATTTATGCCCCCGCCCAACATCATGCCACCTGTATCGCTTGAAGGGTCATCGGCTTGCCAACCCGGCAATGGCTCGGGAAATACCCCTACGACTTCTCCGGCCCGCTGCTGCCGGATAAGGGTTGAGGCATAATCCAGTTGTGAACTGGCCTGGCTCAATTCACCCTTGCGGTAATGTTGTAACCCGGCCTCAATGGCTTCGGCTACGGCAGGATCTTCGGCAGCCTGCAGCGGCGCTGCCAATGCCAATGAGGCAACAAGTAATAGATTTGAAGGTTTCATTATCTTTCCCTGATAAAAAAGTCCGCGAATAGCATAGCCGCAAGCTGAGTTCTGCGCCAGCTATCCGTTACCTGACTCTTGCTGTAGCTCGGCGGCAAGCTTCCGAAGCAGTGTAACATCTGGCTCAAACGTCAGTACCTGTTCGGCTCTGGCCAGCGCCAGCTCGGAGTGTTTGCGACACACCTCGCTAAACTCCGCCCGGTTGGACAAGGCTTGAAAGGCTTTTTGCAGCCGAATGTGAATCTCCACCAGCGCCGCACCATCCCGGGCTATCGGCATAAAGAAGTCATCGAACAGCTCTTCAAGACGTATCGGCAGCATCCAAACTCTGGGATAGGGAATAGCCTCTGGCGCCGGCAGATTCTGCTCATCGGTCACCTGCCATTTGGCTATCAATCTGACTCCGCGACCAATCACATCTATCGCTGTGCCAGGATCATTCACCGCCGCCGACAAGGCCCTCGATGCCACTTCGGCCAATACCGACAACCCAAAGCGAGGGTCTTGATCGAAAGAACGTTCATTGGCCACGGTAAAAGCCTTGTGCAGTGGCTGCAATTGAGCATCATCGACACCGCCATCCTCAGCCTGAAAACTCAGCCACAGCAGGGGCCGTCCCTGATGGACAAAGGCACCTGGCAATGACGTGATATAGGCTTCGGCGCCGTAATCTTCGGCCCATTGATTGATGCTGCCGAGATCCACATGCTGCACATAGCCTGTGTCGGCCGGATAGAGAGCTAAAGCCCCTTTGGGAATATCCTCCTCTGATGCCAGGCGCCGCCCGTCCAGCCAAGGATGCTCACAGCGCCGCTGGATAGCCGCTCCGGCCGCCTTTTCAATCCTGTCTGTGGTTTCCCCTACCCGGCCTAGCTTGGACAAATGATTGATCCACACCAGAATGGTGGCCACTATCAATACCACCACGGCCACAGTCACCAGAAACAGTACCACCCGCCCCTCTTCGCCATAAACACCGGTACTGAGGGCGATAATGCCCACTATGCTGAAAACAAAGGAGCCGACAAAGGTAGCCAGCGCCTGCTGGGCAGTGGAGTCTTCCATCAACAGCTTGGTGGCTCTGGGGGAAATATTGCTGGTGGCTGCGCCATAGGCGGAAATCATCACACTCAGGGAAAAGGTGGTCACGGCCAACATGCTGGAGGCGAGGATATTGAGCAGCTTGTCCACCGCATCTGCACCTATCATGCCCGACAGCGAAGGGGGAATAACCCCCTGCACCACTATCGCCAGCAATGCGGTAACCACGGCAAGAATCGCAAACAGCACAGTGCGCATCCAGAGTTTTCGGCTCAATTGCAACAGCCGCCAGCCCCATTTACTCAGCATAATCCCACTCCTTTGATGACTCTCTCCCTGGCCAGAATAGCAGCCTTTTGTTCTTTGGACAGGCAGATCAAGCTGTTAGACTTGGGAAGGTGCCAACAAGTCCTATAGTGCAAGCCAGAGCGTCACCAGGAACTATTAGCACCTTCCCTTAAGCTTCTACCCTGCGGCCAGGATAATAATGAAAGTCGATCTCAACCTGCTTCCGGTATTGGAAGTCCTGCTGGAAGAACAAAGCGTTACCGGCGCGGCCAGGCGGTTGCACCTGAGTCAATCGGCCGTCAGCAAGCAGCTTAACCGCCTGCGGGAGTTGTTCAATGACCCGCTGTTTGAACGCAGCGCCTTCGGCCTCAAGCCCACTCCCAGAGCGCTGGCTCTGGGGCCAGAGCTGCAGCAATGGCTCAGGTTGGCCGAGCGGCTGACGCTACCGGACGAGTTTGACCCTGCCGCCAGTGAACGTCAGTTTCGTATGCACTTGGTGGAAACCGCCTACTCCCTCACTCTGCCGCATTTTATGCCTTCCTTGCTGCGCCAGGCTCCCGGGCTGGATATCAATTGCAAGACCTGGTACCCGGGCACCATGGAGCAGCTGCTGCGCTGCGAGCTGGACTTTGCCATAGGCTGCCGCGAGTGGGATCCGCGCTCGCTGATGCATATCAACAGCCTGCCGGATGAACTCGAGTATCTGGAGCTGACTCGCGACAAACCCATCTGCCTGCTGCCGCCGGATCATCCTGCGCTCGAGGGCGACTGGAACCTGGAGCGTTTTCTCAGCTTCGAGCATCTGCAGGTAGCCTTTGGCGGAATCGAACATTGGTTGTTGGACGATGTGTTGGCGCTGAAGCACAAGACCCGGCGGATCCGCGCCAATATCACCGACTTTCCCACTGCGCTGGAGCTGTGTCGCCACAGCGAGTTAATCCTCTGCGCGCCTGCCAAATATGCGGCCCAGGCGCTGCAACATGTTGAGTTGGCGACGCTGGAAGTGCCGATAGATCTGGTGCCCGGTGCGTACGTGTTGTTGTGGCACAAGCACTTCAATCAAGACCCGGCCCACAAATGGCTGAGGCAGATGATTGCCGACACAGTAATCCCGGCCAATCAGCAATGAGGCGTCGCCAGAATTCACCTTATAAAACAACGCTCTGGTTTGCAGGTCAATACAGTAACGGTTCAATTAAGCGCCTGAATACTTGAGCGCATCAATCAGTAATCTAAAGGCGGCCGAGTGCTGACGCCCACTCGGAAAATAGAGGTGATAACCGGCAAACCGCGGGCACCAATCTTCCAACACCGGGAGCAGTTCACCGGCCGTTATCGCCGGTGCCAACGCATCCTCAGGTTGAAAACAGAGCCCGGCACCGGCTATTGCCGCCTTGGTCACCAAATCCGGTTCATTGCAGATAAGCTGGCCGCTTACCCGCACATTCAGCTCGCGGCCCTCTTTGGCAAACTCCCACACATACAAGCCGCCCGAAGTAGGAAGACGCAGATTAATGCAGTTATGCCCGGTCAAGTCCTGGGGGATATCCGGCTTTGCATGGCGGCAAAAGTAATCCGGCGAACCCGCCACCAGCATACGCAGATCCGGGCTGATACGCACGGCAACCATGTCTTTGGCCACCTGCTCGCCCAATCGTACCCCGGCATCAAAACCTTGAGCGGCCAAATCAAGTAGTTGTTGATCCACAGAAACCTCGATTTGTAGCTGTGGATGCTGCGCCAGTAAGCGATTAACCACCGGCAGCAATATCGACTCGGCGGCAAACTTGGTGGCGGTAAGCCGAATGTGGCCGCTGATCTCTTGCCTGAAACTGTTGAGTCGCTCCAACTGCTCGGCTATCTGACCAAAGGCAGGCCTTAGGGTCTGCAGCAACTGCTGCCCAGCCTCAGTGGCAGCCACGCTGCGGGTGGTTCGATTCAACAGTTGTACATTGAGGCGCTGCTCCAGGCGCCTTATGGTATGGCTGACAGAGGATTGTGATGTCCCCAACCTGGCCGCGGCGCGAGTAAAGCTGCCCTCTTCAACAACCGCCTGAAAAACCCATAAGTCCCCCAGCTCTTCCCGTCTCATATATGAATCTCAAATATAAAGCCAATACTGACATATCATTTAAATTACATAATCTGCGCGACTAAGATCGAATGCAAGTCCTCATCTACACAGGAACAGATCATGAAAATCATCAAAAATGCCGCCAGCCAATCCCTTCAAGGCCCGGAAGCCACCTTCTCCGGTCGGGTAAGAATCGATAATCACTTTGAACCCGGCAGCCCATCGCGTATCGGTGCCTCACTGGTCACCTTCGAGCCCGGTGCCCGCACCGCCTGGCATGCCCACGGCGCCGGGCAACTCTTGTATGTCACGGAGGGAAGGGGTTGGATCCAAAAAGCCGGTGAGCCGAAACAGCTGATTGAAGCCGGTGATACCGTATGGATTGCAGCCAACGAAAAACACTGGCACGGGGCCAGCCAAGACAGGGCCATGAGCCATGTGGCCGTAGCCGAAGCATCGGAGACAGCACCGGCGGCCATCTGGATGGAAAAAGTCACTGATGATGAATATCAGGCTTGATGCCGATCAGCCCGGAGCGGTTTTCGACCCGGTTGAAGCGATATCCGGATAATGGCGCTCACCTGAATAATACCCTTCACACGGGTAATAGGCTTGATATAGGGTGCAGCCAAGGCAGGTGCCGGCGCTTCAGTTGAGGCGCTCGGCATTGTCCAGCATTTTCACCGGCAATTGGTTATCCAGCAAAAAATAGTAGAGTTGCAAATCGGCTATCAGTGACGGCTCGGATAGCTCAAAGTCCTGATAGGTGCGATCCTTGAAACGAAACCTCAGTTGGTGTTCAAAGCGCTTGCTCTGGCAGTAAAGTACCTGTTCTATCTGGGCTATCTCTATGGTGACCCCAAGCAAGACTAACTTACCTTCAACCAGTTTGACCTCCAATGCGCCTTTGCTTCTGGCTGTTAAATAGTCCATCAGCAGCGACAACAGGACGCACACGGCGATATAGGCCAACTGATGCTCAAAAGGCTCATTGGCGAGATACACCAGATAGTAGGCGAACATAGCGCCCACCAAAGTACGAACAACAAAGCTTTGCAACAGCCTGAAGTCCGGCCGTTTGTTTTCCCTGACAAGTTCTTTCATGGATTCCCTTCTAAACGTTTCCAGCCAACAGCCGAGCGGCAATGATAGAGATATTTTGCATTAAGAACAAATCATTACCAAAATGCGCAGCACCGAAACTCAGGGAAGCACAAGAAAACTGCAAGGCATAAAATCATGCCAGGCGATGGCTTTATGGCGCAAATTGGAAGAGGCCAATCAGGAGGTTTGCCGGGGAGGCTCTCCTTCCCCGGCGCGGGTTTAACGCTAACTGGATGGAATATAGAGCATGTTAATTAGGGCCGCCGCTATGGTGGTAGCCGGATCTTTGCCATCCACCGCCGGTGCCAGGTTGGTCCAAACCACCAGAGTCACCTTGTTGACAGGATCATGCCCCATAAAGGAGTTATAGCCGGGCAGCTCACCAGTATGACCATAGAGGCTGCCAAACTTGGCGATCCCCAGCCCATAATAGGCAGTGTTGGGATTATCGGGATCTATCGGCCTGACACTATCCAGACGCCTTCGCTGCCAATCGGCATCCAGCAGTTCTCCGGCAACCAAAGCTTCTACCCAGGTTGCCAACTCATTGGCACTGGAGATCCCGGCGCCGGCCGCCCAGCCCCAGGAAGGATTGGCCTCGGTTTGATCTATGGGTGCCAGAATGCCCTCTCTGGCTTCTCGCTGCATCTTTTCGGGCAGCTTAAAGGGCGGATCCATAGTCAACACATTGGTGCCATACATATAACCCCGCGCCAAGGGCGCGGGAAGAGTATTAGAATGGATATCGGGAAACAGAGTCCGCTCAAGACCCAAGGGGGCAAACAACCTCTGCTGCATCACAGCCGCCAGCGGCTTGCCATCGATTTGCTCGGCGATCAGTCCCAGCAAGACGGTATTGGTATTGGAGTATTCAAATGCGCTGCCGGAGGCAAAACCTGGCTTATGGGCAAAACTCATTGCCAGCAGCTCAGCCTGAGTCCACACCTTGGTTGGCTGCTCATCAAGTGTCTGATTCAACTCGAGCGTGGTGCTGTAATTGAACAGGCCGCTACGCATAGTAAGCAAATGCTCTATGGTGATCGACTCACCGTTTGGCACATTGTCGAGATACATGGAGACAGTGTCACTCAGTTGCAGTCGCCCTTGCTGCGCCATCTGCAAAATCACGGTACCGACCCAGGTCTTGGTATTGGAGCCCACCCTGACATGCTGATCAAAGTCGGTCGCTTCACTGCCGCCATAACGGGTTACCCCATAGGCGGTTTTAAAGTCGCCCCTAGGCGTTCGCAGAATCACCACGGCGCCGGGAACCAGCATCTCCTTGGCCAGTTGTTCCACCGTCTGCTGCATCTTGGCCGTGTCGACAGGATTGAGCACCACTTCTTGTGAATCCGAATTGCAGGCGCTCAGCAAACTCACAGAGACCAAGATAGACGCATGGATAGGCAGATAAGCCCAAAACCCCTTGGCACTGACGGCCACCTTATCGCCAAAGGGTCCGGC
Source organism: Shewanella sp. BJSY2023SW005 (assembly GCF_047314585.1). Lineage (NCBI taxonomy): Bacteria > Pseudomonadati > Pseudomonadota > Gammaproteobacteria > Alteromonadales > Shewanellaceae > Shewanella > Shewanella sp. BJSY2023SW005. The sequence continues at coordinate 14,408 of NZ_JBKORJ010000047.1, read as the reverse complement.
TCCCAAGCACACCCGACTCAACACTCGATTGAACATAAACAGCCTCTCCCTATCTGTTATCGCATACCGGCGAGCTAGACTATCCCGCCTTCCATTGCACCACACTAACCTAATGGGCTTTGGCAGTGGGTTCAAGTTGTTGTGAGAGAAATATGGCGAGTATTGCCGGGAGCAAAAGGTCCCGCTGCCAGGCTGTTTAACAAACTCAGCTACAGCGACTAATCAACTTTGACGTAGAAGCAGTTGCATTTACAACTGAACAAGCCGATTTGCGGCTCCTTGGGCTTCTTGCCACTGCGCTTGGCCTGTGAATTGGCCACCTCGACAGCATGCTTGATCTCGCTGATTTCCTTGCGGGATAAGCGCCTGGTATGCCCATGTACTGGGCAACGCTCTCTTTCACCATCATGGGTGATACGTTCACCTGACATGCTCCATTCTCCTTTTTATTTTTCGCCCGCCTGGCTGCTAGCCTCCACGGTAGTTCAGCTGCTTATGCTAATTTGCCAACACAGCTCATTTTGCTGTTCAGCCCTAATATTGATATCCATAAACTGCTTGATGACCTCAATATTGGTGCTTGTGTGCAGGCTCGGTTTACTGGTCGTGTAACTGCCCTTTCCAGCCAAGGCCATGGGAATGAGTAACTGATCCGCCAGTTGCTCTTCCACTGCTGCTTCGGCGCTAACAAACTTATTTACCCGCCCCGCACATCGCTTGGCCACGCGCTCTGCCGAGAGGCCCTGCTCACCAACCACTTCAAACAGGTTGGTATGTGTCTTACCCTGGATTGTTAACTGAAAGCTATTACCTGGCCCTATGGAGTCCACATCCGTGATTATGCCTGACGATGCGCTCCACCCCAGAACCGTTTTTGCTGCAGCCACTTCTCTTTGCCCAATAGATACAGGTAACTGGCTGACAAGTGCATGAAGCCCGCAGTTTTCCGGTTTTTTTGCAGACTCACTTCCAGACTCCATGAGCCTAATTGGGCTCAAGACTTTTGCCGGCTTTATCTCTATCTGCCACTTGCCACCACCTACCGGATAAAACCCAAGCGAAGACTTCACAATTTGGCAGTCGATGCCCATCAGCTTTAACAGCGGCAAATAGGACTGCTCCAGAAAACACAGCGAGGGCGACATTCCATTGTGTGTGCCACCTTCAAACTCGACCATGGAGCCTGCCTTCGCCAGCGCTAAAACCGGCAAAATGGTTTGGCACACCAACACTGTGCTTCCTGCTGTGCCAATGGCGAAGCGATAATCGCCGGGCAAAACCTCACCGGGCGAAAACCGTATCCGGCTGGAGCCCAGTTCCACCCCTTCTGTGCTCGCCTCACATATCGCTTGTGCCGCCAATACCGAGGTCAGGTGTTGGCGCAGCAATCCGGGTTTCTTACGCTTGGCTCGAATATTGACTATTTCGATTGGCCGCTGAGTCAAAATAGACAGGGTCAATGCTGTCCTTAACACCTGACCACCGCCTTCTCCCTGCGCCCCATCTATCACTAAATACGGCATGATTTACCCCTTAACGCACACAACTTGCTTCAAGGTGTAAACCACTTCAACCAAATCTTTCTGCGCTTCCATGACCTTATCTATATCCTTGTAGGCATGAGGTATCTCATCAATGACTGCCGCATCTTTACGGCACTCCACCCCTTGAGTGGCTTCAATTTGATCTTTGACCTTATATACCTTTTTCGCCTGGGTTCTGGACATTACCCGCCCGGCACCGTGACTGCAGCTATTGAAACTTTCGGGGTTTCCCAAGCCCCTGACAATGAAGGAACGAGCCCCCATACTTCCTGGAATAATCCCCATTTCGCCCTTTTCAGCTCGAACGGCACCTTTACGGGTGACATAGCAGTCTTTACCGAAATGCCGCTCCCGGGAGATATAGTTGTGATGGCAATTCACCGCCAATTCCGCTGTCGAAAACCCTGTCGGGATCAGCTTTCTTAAGGCTGCAATCGCATTGAACATCATGATTTCACGGTTTTTCGCCGCATAATCCTGCGCCCACTCCACAGCCTCGACATAGTCATCAAAATACTCACTCCCCTCTTCCAGATAAGCCAAATCCATATCGGGCAGGTTAATCTGATGGCGCTGCATCTCTTTCCTGGCCAGTTCGATAAAATAGGTACCTATCCGGTTGCCCACACCGCGACTACCTGAATGCAACATAATCCACACGGCATTATTTTCGTCCAAACAGAGCTCAAGAAAGTGATTGCCTGTACCCATAGTGCCTAAGTGGTTCAGGTTATTACTCTTCTTTATTGCCGGGTGCTTTTCACAAATTCGCTCGAACCTGGTTGCCAGTTTTTTCCATTCCTCGGCCACCAGCTCAGGAACATTGTGCCAGGCACCTCTGTCCCTTGCCCCTCTGGCTCTTCCGGTTCGGCCATGGGGGATAGCGGCCTCAAAGGCACTTCTTATTCCAGCCAAATTATCCGGAAGCTGACTGGCGGATAAGGTCGTTTTGACGGCTACCATGCCGCAGCCAATATCGACACCAACGGCAGCGGGAATAACGGCATCCACCGATGGTATTACGCTGCCAATGGTTGCCCCCTTGCCCATATGGACATCCGGCATAACCGCTATGTGTGAATGTACCAAAGGCATAGCAGCAATGTTGTTCAACTGCTCCAGAGCCTTGTCTTCAAAAGGAACTCCCTTGGTCCACGCTTTAATCGTTGCCCGTCCCTTGCTTTCTATAACGTTGTAATTACTACACATTACTGATTCCTTTACTTCCAATCCATTTCTCAGCGGGCTACGGCATCCTCTTCGCCGCAGCCCTTCCCGTCAGGCAATTTTCACTATGCCATTCATAAGCCCTTCCAGGCCGCCGTAAACCGTCAGGTTGCCTATCTTGTCCGACACTTTCTCGAGTGCTTCAAGCTCCTTCAACCGCATCAAGGTAGGATTGTTTTCCATCACCTTGGCAGTGTTGTGCAAACTTCTGGTGGCCGATGTTTCTTCGCGGCGCTTGATCACATTGGCTTCCGCCGCTTTTTGTGCTTCCACCACCTGATTCAATATCGCCTTCATCTCTCCCGGCAGAATAATGTCCTTCACGCCCACATTGACCAGTGAGATACCTATCGCAGTAAGCTGATCTGAAACCAGTTCCTTAACTGTTTCATTGACATACAACTTATCCAACAGAATATCGTCCAGGGACTTAGTGCCAACCGCTTCCCGTAACGCCAGTTGCAATGTTTTGTAGACAAAGTCATCCACCTTATCCACGCTGCGGGCAGCAAGTTCGGCATCCTGCAATCTAATGCTCGCGCTAAGATTAATCCGCAGGCTCACCCTGTCTTTACTCAAGATTTCCTGGCCTGAAATCTCCAGCATCTGCGTCCGGCAATCAAAGGGCTTCACTTCAATCGTGTGATTGAACTGCCAAAATGCGTGCTGCCCCGGCTCTAACCTGCGTATGAATCGACCATTTACATACAACAAGCCGATATGGTCTTTGGCGACAGAGATATCCGCAATCGGCTTAATCGCCACTGTACGGTTGCTTCTGATCAATCTTGTAGCGGTATTGGCTCCCGCACGATTGATCAAGAAGAGCAGCTTTTCATCAACTTGCAGATTTTCCTCAATTGAGAGGGTATCCAACCTCAATTCCCCCGCGTCTTTCCACAGGTAAAGGTGCTCACCCGGTGCAACAATGCCTTGCAACAGATCGTCCACATAGAGCAATCCCACTTCATTGCTCGACAGTTTCCAATGCGAGATGTGTTTACGCAGAGCATCGCTGCTTCGGTAAAGTCTGTCGGCATTTTTTTCAGCAAAGTAGAGCGTATTGATATCAAAGGTAATGAATTCCAGATCATCTTTAATATCCCAAATTTTGTGCTTCCCGGGCATAAGTACATCCGCCAGCATTTGATTTTTAAACATCAATACCCTTTGATTTTCAGCGACTGTAACCGTTTTTCTTATTGAGAGTTTTTTAAACATAGTTAATTTCCTTTTATCCTTTCACTTACCCGGAAGTAAGTGGAGTTAGCAAGAGTTCATTGCTTAACTGAGAAAGGCACCTGATTTCTAAATGGCAGGGAGCATCCTGCTGGCTACCATTGGTCCATCTTTAGCGTTTATCAGTCATTGGCAAAAACGACTCGCTAACCTTGATTCTTGCAATTTGAATTTAGGGCGGGATTTGAACCCACAACAATCGAATTAACACTTCGATGCTCTACCAATTTGAGCTACCTGTATTTAAGGAAGGATTCGAACCTTCGACTGCGACATTACGCCGCTGCTCTATCCTCTGAGCTACTTAAATCCTATTAAGATGGGAATCGAACCCATGACCGACGAATCCACTTCGCTGCTCTTCCAACTGAGCTACTTAATAGTGCATTTGATTAGGCATACGCAGTCACAGTGTTCAGCGCACCGGTGTGACCTTTGAATCACAACCATTTAATCAGACAAGTTATCTATATCAATCAATGTGCCAACTTAGGCATCAACTAAAAATAAAACACATAACACCTTGATTGTTAAGCACAAATAATTCTTGCAACTCATAAACCCTGTTTTATTACCAGGTTGACCGCAAACAGAAAAAGTAATTAAATGGATACGAACATATCAATATGGATATCACAAACAATGAAACGCACTGTGGTCGTAAGTTTGGTTGGCACTCAATTGGATTACACAGGGAAAGGAAGTGATAGATGGGCCAAGTGGCGCCCCAATGTCAGCTTATGCAGCCAAGAAGATTTGATTGTCAGCCAACTGCACATGCTTCATGACAACCACAGTAAAAGGTTGGCCAGCAGTGTTGCGGCCGATATTGGCAGCATTTCACCGGAAACAGAAGTCGAATTACACAATGTGAACTTCAATGATCCCTGGGATTTTGAAGAGGCTTACTCAAAACTCTATGATTGGTGCCACCAACAGGTATTCGATACCGACCGGAACGACTATCTATTCCACATCACCACAGGTACCCATGTTCTGCAGATATGTATTTTCCTGCTGACAGAGAGCGGCCACTTTCCCGGCCGCTTGATACAAACCTCACCGGATAGAGGCAATAAAAATAAGGCTATAGGAAAAACCCAGATCATTGATTTGGACCTTTCCAAGTACGACCAACTGGCGACACGCTTCGACAAGGAACACCTCGAAGGAAAAGAGTTTCTTAAGAGTGGTATAGAGACGAAAAATGCGGCATTTAACCGACTGATTACGCAAATCGAAAAGGTCGCGATCCGCTCCAGCGATCCTATGTTGCTCACAGGCCCAACCGGTGCCGGCAAGAGTCAACTTGCTACCCGTATTTTTCAGCTGAAGAAAAAGCGCTCAATGTTGGAAGGAGAGCTGGTATCGGTAAACTGTGCAACGCTGAGAGGCGAAAATGCCATGGCGGCATTGTTTGGTCACACCAAAGGAGCCTTTACCGGGGCGCAAAAAGAACGCCGTGGATACCTTCTGACAGCAAATAAAGGCATGTTATTTCTAGATGAAATAGGTGAGCTCGGGCTGGAAGAACAAGCCATGCTGCTGCACGCAATTGAAAACAAGACTTTTCATCCTGTGGGCAGTGATCAACCGGTTTCCAGCGACTTTCAGTTGATAGCCGGAACAAATAGAAATCTGAAGTCACAAGTCCATCAGGGCCTTTTTCGGGAAGATCTGCTGGCCAGGATCAACTTGTGGACCTATGAACTCCCCGCATTAAAAGATCGCAGAGAAGACATTCCAGCCAATATTGACTACGAAGTCAGACTCTACGAACAAAAAACCGGACAGCGAATTCAATTCAATAAAGAGGCTAGGATTGCATTCGAAAACTTTGCCACTTCCAACAGGGCTATTTGGTCAGGTAATTTCCGCGATCTAAGTTCAGCCATCACAAGATTGTGTACATTGGCAGACTCATCAAGGATCTCTGTGGATGATGTGAAAGAAGAAATCGCGCGACTAGAGCAGTTCTGGCAATCTTCTCCACACGATACTCGGGTAGAAACGCTGAAGCAGTATCTTGCAGATGAAGAAATTGCCCAGTTGGACCAGTTTGATGCCAATCAGCTCAACTATGTTTTAAATATCTGCAAGCAACACGGCAGCATGGCATCGGCCGGCAGAGAGTTATTCGATGTCAGTAGAACCAAGAAAGCCCAAACCAACGATTCGACAAGATTGCAAAAGTATCTCCAAAAATTCGGCTTAACTTGGTCGAAGATACAATCCAAGGGGAAAGAATTAGCCTGATATCATAGGATGCAAGAGGTTTGAACAGACTCACCGACACGCCAATAGAATAAGTAGATAGATAAGCTGTACTAGCTCACCCACCTCCTAACCCTGGAACTCTGGGTCTGCCACACGAATCTGGCCCAGTTTCCGTTTTATCAGCGCCCTGACGCTATCATCTCCCAGCCCCTGATTATTGGCTATGCACCAACTGAGTATTCCTGTCTAACACATTTAACACGGCTTGACGGGCAAATTTTCTGATGGGCTACCACCTGGACTGATAAACAACATGCTCAGTTCCCAGCTCGATATGTTTATCCAAAGCATTAATGAGGTATGTTTAGTCTCGAACGACCTCCCATACCCCTTCTCTCCTGAAAAAGCATACAGCACTAAAAACCTAATGCTGTACGCCGATTTCAACAGCCCTGTCCGCTTCACATCCAGGCTTTAATCACACCTATTTATGATAGCTGGAGCCAAATAATCAAAGAGTATCGCAAAACATTTCCCTAACACCTTGACCACTCTTGAACGCACAATCAATGGCTAATTGTCTATCGGCACTGAGGTTACCCATCTCCTGGTCAATGAGTTCAGCCCCCTGTTCCAGGGTATTGGCTTCTATCACGGTTTGGAAAAGCTGCAAATACCAGTTTTGGTTCGGCCTTAACGCTACTCCTTGTCTTTCAAAGTACTGGCATGTTCGAATGATCACAGAGCATTGCATCATCACATAGGTGGACTTCGCTTCTGTATTGCTCCATAACTGTTCTATGCTCATTAACGCAAATAAGCCAGACAAAGTTTGAGCAAGCAAATATTGCCCCACCAATTCAGCTGTATCCTGATTTCGATATTTTAAGTGGGAGTCAACAATGAAAAAGATACTAAAACAACATTCCGCCATCGAAGTAACCAACTGCTTATTTTCAGGGTATCCCTTATCCCTCAAGCCGGAAACAACATCATCCAATACAACTTCGTATATGTTGGACAACAAAGTATCCAAAGCAGCAGGTAATTGAAGCTGCTCGTCAGCAGCTGATACAGAGTCGGACCTACGCAATGCGACCACTAGCTCTTCGAGCATATTCGTCAGTATCAAAACTTCATTTTCAGAGAACTGATCCAAGTACTGGAAGTCATAGTCATTAATAAAGAGAGTTTTTTTATCACAGCGAATACTACGAATTTCACTTAAGGAAAAACTCTCTACCTTTCTCAGCGTACCTTTAGCCCAAATAGCATGAGGAGTCACAACCAAAAAATCTTTGGTTGTTTGCATAAAGGTGTTATCCACAATCATCAGGATATCGTAAGGTTCGATTTTACCCTCTGATATTTCGATGACTTTTCTGACTTTGTGGACTTTGATAGCCGGCGCGATTTGGATTTGTTGAGATAGACGATGCCTCTTGGCCACGGCGTTAACTATATCCAAGTATTCCCGCTGATAGCTACCTTCAAAAGCGGGCTTGGGACTGGATTCCTGCTCCGGCTTTTCAGGCTTAAGGCTTTCGGGGGCAGCGCTTTCAGCTTTGTCGCTCGCCGGTGCTGTATTACTGGCCGGAGCTGTATTGGTGATAGATACGCCACCATTTGCATCTGCTGCCGGAATAACACTCTCGGTTGTAACGCCTTCAGGGGGAAGATTTTCAGCAGTAACGCTCGTCGAAGCAGTGTTGCCGACAGAAGCTTCATCATTTGCAACAGTTGCCGGAGTCACGCAGGCTTGTGCCACATTCGAAACTTCAGCAGTTTCTGTCGCCCCTGTATTGCCTTGTATCTTTTGGGCCAGTTTTTCCAATAGTTTCAATAAAACCGCGGGCTTCATACCGGAACCCGCCATACCAAAAGCACAGCCTTGCCCCAACAACAGATCTGAACCGTCAACAGCATGCTCTTGACTGGTGTTTATCAACTCTTCCCACGACATGTGGTTTTTTGCAGAAGTTGTTGTCCAGTCATTTTTCCAAAACAATCCTTCAGATGTAAATGCCAGACCATTTTTTGCAGAACCAAACACCGTAGAATCGACTATGGCATAAATATCGACCGATGATGACATGCCATAACATGCACTTGCATTTTTAGCTTTCTTGCTGGGTATGTTGGGCGCAACAAAAAGCCCATCAGAGTGGAAGTTCTGCAAAATCTCCAGCACATCTGTTTCCATTTATCCTGTTCCTTGTATAAAACCTTGCTCAATACATAGCTATGTAACGTATTGATATAATTTGAGTAAGAACAAGGATAAGTGCAGCAAGCAGCCCCCTGCAATGCTTTCTTAACAAAAGTATGAACTCAAACGACATCATCAATCCTGCCTCTGTGTCCTACAGGTTCTACCGGGTGTCTGCCATGACAACAGCAGCCATATTGAACTGCTTACCCATCGATAACAGGCTCAAGCTGACGACCGACTTTAGCCATGTATTCAAAGGGCCGGATGGTACGCTGGAGCCACTTACAGCGCTTTGTAAAGCCAGAGCTGTGGATCTGCAACGACAGAGAAGGCAAGGAGCAGCTAATTGCCGGAAGCTTTTTAGCTGAATCCCCGAGGCTCCCTGGTACTAATCTCGGGGAAAGGTCATCTCCAATCGAACTTTATTCAATTTCAATGATCTCTGAAATTCGAATTTTGCACTCACTTCAATAGTCGAACGACCACGGCGGCACTCGCCTTTATTTCTCGTTTTATGTATTCTTTTTGTATCCGGTGTCTCTCAGAGCAGGTTGGAAATGTTAGAATCACGGTCGCTGATCGGATTGTGAGACTAGGTTGGCTTGCCGATTGAGCAGAGCGCTCGAATCGAGCCGAGTTCCCTTTTATTTTCGAAACTCAGTGATCTACATTTAGGAACAGCTATATAGGCATGAATTAGATAGTGTTATCAAATTCCCATGCATATGGAAGCCTGAGAGAGGTATATGAGACAATACGAAGAACAGTATTACATATTAAAGCGTGTTGAGTTTCGGGAGATATTCTTATCTCTTAGAGCAACAGAGAACACTGGAGCCCGCAATCATACTTATGAAAAGCTTGATTATGGGGATGGACCAGTTTTATTTGAGAACGGCTATAAAGGTGAGATCCCTTTCCATCTTACTAATGCTCAGATGGATAGTATATACCCAGTAGTATCAGAGGATGTTGCATCGGCGGTAAAGGGCTACCCTACTGAAGGGTTTCAGCTATTCCCAGCTGTGATTATTGATGATGATGACCATTGGCATGAGGATTTTTATTTCTTCAACTTTTATCGAGATATAGATTGTGTTGATTTTCAAAAGAGTACCGTAAGGAACTACTCACCAACTAAAAAGAACAACACCGTTTTACAATACAAACTTGATGCAAGTGTGCTCGACGCGATCCCTGAAGAAAATAGGCTAATGATAAAGTTAGCTGGTGTTACAGGTGGGGCATTACTGTTCCATGAGAAGATTGTTAAAGCTCTAACCAAGTTCAATATTGAAGCTTTTCAGTTCTTTAAGCTAAGCGATTACCGTAAAGGGATGGAATTTGAATAGGTTGCACGTGTAACGGAGGGATGCCAAGATACCCTAGCATCTGTTGGAAAAATAGCGGCCCCAAAGTAGGTGTTTATGAATAATTACGAAGAACAATACTACAAAGTTTTTGAAGTACCATTTCGAGAAACTTACCTTCATTTGAAGGCATCACTGGATACTGGCCGCCGTCGCTACAGTTTCACTAAATTAGATGCTATTGATGGACCAATATTTTTTACGAATGCAGATAAAGGCGAAATGCCGTTCATAGTAAGTGATTTTTTACTCCATAGTTTTTTTCCTGTGGTTTCTAAGAAAATTGCCGACATGATCATGCCTTATAGCATTAATGGCTTTCAGTTGTTTCCTACTGTGTTAATTGATGACGATGAGAAGCAGCATGAAGATTTTTTCTTTTTTAATGCTTATGACAAACTCGACTGTATAGACTTTAACAGCAGTGACATACATGATTATTCATCAGAAGACAGTATACACGAAGTCATTCGGTATAAATTAAAAAACGAAGTGCTAGATACGATTCCATTAGAAAACCGTTTGATCATACGCCCGAGTAAAGTTGCTGGTGGCGGTTTATTCATTCATGAAACTCTTGTGACTCAACTTATTAAGTATGTCGACCCTAGTGCCTTTAAGTTCTTTAGATTGAGTGAATACACATTAGGGGATAAATATGTATAGCATTGTATTTTTTAAAGGTTGGTGACTGCTTTTTGAAACCATAGCTATACAGAAAAGCTTTTGAAGACACCTAAATAAGTGATCCTAATTGTGCTCCACCTTCATTAGACCATGCCCACCACCAGGGAATGGTGAAGCCTGGTCCATAAAGAACTTAACTCGCTCCATCTGCTTAATCATACCCATCGACAACTAGCTCAAGCTAACCAGGGACTTTAGCCGTTTATGCAAAGGGCAGAATGTTACACTTGAGGGGCTTACAGCGCTTTGTAAAATCAGAATTGTGACCATCTGCAACGACGGCGAAGGCAAGGAGCTGCTAATTGTCATAAGCTGCTTAGCTGAATCTCCGAGGCTCCCTAGTATTTCTCTCCATCGAACTTTGTTCGACTTCAATAATCTCTGAAATTCGACTTTTACACTCACTTCAATAGTCGAATGGCCCTAAAAGGGTTGAAGAATGATGTGCTCTCACTGGAAACACCATACTGTCACTCACATAAGCGACTAGAGCTTTCATTCAACTAATGCTAGGTGTCTCTATTGTCCCTCATTCAATCCTGAGCGTATTCGCTTCCTTTATTCTGAACATAACTATCCAAAATATATAGAAACTTTCTATTCAATTAGAATCATATTACTCAAATCAACAAACACTTCATTATCCATCCTTAATTCATAGTCATCTCTAACCTTAGAGATTTCTCTTGTTATTGTATCAGACAATCTTTCTTCTATACTAAAAAATAACACTTCCACTTTATCAGAGTTCACTTGGTAGCGCCCTTCTTTCAATTCTTTTGGGAGCCCACTGACAACCGCCATTGCAAAAATATAACCACTACCTAGTTTAGTTCTTGATGTTATAAGACAATGCCACTCTCTATCGATTAAACCATCCTCTATAGTTGAATCTAAATCGAAAGATACTCTCCAATAAGAATTAGTATTAAAAAGCATTGTTCTGTAATAATCACTTTTCTTTACAAAATCTTCTACATCGCATATTGAAAATTCAGGTTTATAATTACACTCAGCCACATCCAATATTTCTGAAATAATTTTCGCAGTGTCTCTGAGGATTGAAAGTGAAATACCACAAAAAAACTCAACCACCTCCCCACTCATAAATGTTTTACCATCATTTGTAACAACTGACAATTTAGCCTGCTCTGCCGCGAATCCATCAAGGAATCTCAGTACATTCTGAGTAATATTGATTGTTTTAAATCGTTTATTAAAATCAAACGATACATCAAAAATGTTCACTTTTTTTGATTTTTACTCACAGTAAACTCAAAAAATCCTGCATCAATACGATAATAACTCTCCTCCTTATCAAGAAGTGGAGATACATATATATCCGCCGGCACAACAATTCTAGAAAATGCCCCTTTACATTTTAACTTTAGATTTCCACTTACAGTTGGTTTCAAATTTGGCATAGATATAAAACACTCGCCCATATCTCTTGTATTTGACTTAACACCAAATCTTAGCGAAGACAATGTACTATCAATAGCTTTAAATAATTCACGCTTACCGATAGATACGTCGATCAAGTCTAAAATGGCTTGTTTGCCAGAAAGCTTAACAGACAGGTGATTTCTTCCACCTTCAAAGCCAACTGACTTACAATAGTCCTGCTTTTTCTTGACATACTCTCTAAAGTCACTACCAATATATTCTTCAATGACTTCCTTTAGAGTATTGGCACTACGAATATCAAACTCATTATCTTTTGAGAACCTTACGTTCATACTTTGGAGGTTGAGTGAGTTTCCATCACTTTTATGTACTTTCTCTAAAATACTTTTCATCAACTCCTTACCGACGTGAACAATATAACCTTGGATAACATCCCCTAGTTCATTAAGCCGGATAAAAATAAAAAACGCTGGTAAATGATCTGTAGCTAAACGTTGAAGGTTACTAAGTGTTACTTGAACATAATCTTTATCCGTTGATGTGGTTTTAACCTGCACTTTACATTGAGGTGCTTGATCGTGAGCTTCAACAAGTTTTGTGTTTTGGAATTCCACATAAAAATCCCAGCCTGTCTGGTCATCCAACGATTGGTTAGATATCAAGCCAGCTTGAGCACACCAAGTTTCAAACGTTTTCTCACCAATTTTACCAATCTGATTAGGAGTCATTTTAATATTTCGTTATGCAATCATTCAGGTCATGTATAATTGTTACGAACTTCTTTATTATTTGTCTAGAAAAAAAGCATTAAAACCATCAAAAAACCGAGACACCCATAATTCTTGGCAGATTATTGACTCCTTATCTAGACTTGGATGGAGACTCTGAAAATGAAAGGATACCATGCGGAGGCCAAGATATGATCAAGTAAGCCTTGATCCCTTATCGACAACTGGCTCAAGCTGACGACCGACTTTAGCCGTTTGTTCAAAGGGCTGGATGTTACACTTGAGGCACTTACAGCGCTTTGTAAAACCAGAGTTATGACCATCTACAACGACAACGAAAGCAAAGGTTGCTAATTGCCAGCAGTTGTTTAGCTGAATCCCCGAAGTTCTCTGATACTAATATCGGGGAAAAGGTCATAGATACTAGAGTTGAATCGCATTACCAACTTAAAATGGAGTAAATCCAAGTAGTAAATAATTCACCTTCTGAAGAAGGTGGTTTAGGACTGAAAATAGAAAAGTGAACCCTGAGATTCGCTTATTATCGATTATCTCAGCCTCAAGTAGTAACCATCAGGGCGGGATCCCACTTTAAATTGAACTTTTACGGTTGGTCATGATCTGATCTGCCTTGCCCTTAATCCACAGATGACCATGACCCTTTTGAAACAACTAGAACAGATTACCGATCCCCGTAAGGACATCAATCTAAAGCATAATTTAGTGGATGTGGTGTTCCTGACACTCAGTGCTATCCTCAGCGGTGCGACTGGGTGGAAGTCCATTCAGGAATTCGGAGAAGAACAGCTAGATTGGCTCCGTCTGTACCGAAAATTTGAAAATGGCATCCCTAAAAGGCATTGTATCAGTAATATAATCAAAGCATTGGACAGCGAACTGCTCCTTCAAGCCATATTTGGCTGGATCAATGAGCAACGGCAAACGGAAGGGAAAACCGTTATCGCGCTGGATGGAAAAACCCTGCGCGGGGCGTGGAGTGAGGATGCTAAGAATGCACTCCATGTTGTCAGCGCATTTGATGTCGGCAACGGCATTACACTTTACCAAGACAGTTCACATTCTAAAGGGAAAGAAGCTGAAGTCGCCCGCAACATGATTGATGCTATGGCACTGGATAATGCCGTTCTGACGCTGGATGCACTGCATTGTCAGGTGTCTACCATGAACAAAATTAAACAGGGGAACGGTGATTTCATTATTCAGCTCAAGTCGAACCAGCCGGGATTATTTGAAGCAGTCAAAACCAGCTTCAGTAAAGCGTATGAGCAGCCAGAACTGGCTATATTTGAGCAGTTCAACATGGGTCATGGCCGCAGGGAGCGCCGAACAGTCATGCAGATAGAAGCAGAATTATCAGCGGAACTTAAGAAAAAGTGGCCGCACATCACCTCATTTATCGAAGTTGCCAGTGAACGGACAGTCGATGGAATAACATCATGTTCTTCACGCTGGTATGTCAGTTCCTTACCGCTCAATGCCGAAGAGGCCGCGAGGACTATTCGAGAGCATTGGGGGGTAGAAAATCAGCTCCATTGGGTGCTGGATGTGGTCTTCCGCGAAGATGCGCTGAAGGTAACGGATCCTGATGGCGCAAAGCATCTCGCCCTATTTAACCGAGCGGCTCTGAGTGCGATAAGGCAGCACCAAGGCAAAAAAGACAGTCTGGCAGGTAAGCGCCGCCGTGCTGGTTGGAGTCCTACATTTCGCTCAGAGTTGTTATTTGGTTAAGATATAAGCAAAGTGGAATCCCGCCCTG
>NZ_JBKORJ010000046.1:0-14820 GCF_047314585.1 Shewanella sp. BJSY2023SW005 | reverse complement strand
AAAGTTGCATAAAAAAATCCGATGACATGGGGTCATCGGATTTTGATCCTTTCAGTGAGATCGTCAAGCGATCTGTCTTAACTGATCGGCATTACCGCTACGCGGGGTTTTTTATTGCCATTATGCCTCGAGTCTGATTAACAGATAACCACTTGAAAGCAATGACATCAATAATGCGCAAAACACGGGTGACAAGCACGATTAAACTTCGTATACTCTGTCCCGCTTCTGGTGATGACGATTGCCTTAAGCCGGCCCCTTAGCTCAGTTGGTTAGAGCACACGACTCATAATCGTTAGGTCCCCAGTTCGAGTCTGGGAGGGGCCACCAATTCTTTCAAAGGCTTAGCTCATTAATTTGGCTAAGCCTTTGTGCTTTCTAGCTATTGCTGATCGGTTGCGGATCGGTTCTTGCTCATTCTGCCTATCTGCTCTCTTCCCTTCCCGTTAAAAAATACCTTACAGTTGTTTTTTCTTCGGCCAACAAATAAGCAATATGGACATACTGGATAAATACGACCTAAAGGATTGGTGGAACACGGCGCTAACGCCTGCACAACGCGCTCAGATAGCCAGAGACTATCAGCCGATGGGTTACCCTTCAGGTACGCCATTTCTCTACTCGCCAATCGGAAAATCCTACGGTGAAACGGGTAAATGCTGCCTACTGGACGCCTTAGCGTGTGTGGCAAAGGATGATGCGAAAGACATCATCTGGAACAAAACCGAGCAAGCGGCAAAAGAGGCTCTTAGTCAGCCAAGGAAGAACTACAAAGACATTCATCTGGCGCTAACGGGCTTAATTAAATACCACTACCGCCTTCGAGAAAATCCAGTGCACTACGACAAAGCAAAAGAGCTTTGTTTGCTGCAAATATCCATAGCCAAGCAAGCTGCCAACGCATTTAGCAAGCCCCCCAAGCCCAAAGGCATCAGCCTGAAAAAACTTGAGGCCATGCTGGGCCATAAGCCTGTAGGCTATGACATCCCGCAAATAATGCCCTCTCATATTGGCTTTAAACAACTTGCTATCATCCTTGAAAAAGAAGGTGATCTTGAGGGGGCACTGAAACTTTCGCAGAAAGCTTTTGAACAAGGATGGTCTGACGATTACGACAAGCGCATCACCAAGCTAATGGCTAAACTCGCCAAGAAAAAATGACCTTTTTTATCGAGTAGGAAAACTCGCGTTAAAGGTGTCCGAAAATACCCTAGCGATGTCAGAAAAAGGTCGGCTGGCGATGTCGGAAAAGCCTAATGATACTGGTTCAGAAATTGGTTGTTTTCGAGGCCCCATGATATGCAAGAATTAACTGCAAACTGATCGGCCGCTGGGGTCTTGGAAAGATGGTGATTTTGGTCGGTTTGTATCGCCAAGCCATTACACGGCCAGTCCGCCCCACTCATGCCGCCATTGTCAGGCTGAGTTTCAGCTTGGCTTAACTGCCGCCAAACCCTTGCCCAACCTTAAACTGACCAAACTAACCAAAGGAACCAATCTGTCTAAAATGACCAAAAAACTATTAATACCAATGTAACCAAGCCCAGCAATAAAAAAGCCGCCATAAGCGGCGGCTGAATAACTGGCTAGAATAGCCGTCTGAAGATCCTTTCATTTTTATCGCCTTTTTCCTTCTGCCAGCGATGCCCTTCACAAAGGCTGTTCCCTGTGTGCTCTTTCAGCACCTTGCTGGCTCGCGCCCGACTAACCCCTTCATTCATCAGGTAGGCAATAATGGCTTGAGTGGTGTTAGTCCCTTGCTCAAGGGCTTCGAGTATCAGCGAAATTTCCTCGGCGTGCTCTTCTAATCTGGACTTCACTCTGCCTTGTTTTTCTGCCTTTTCTGCGTCCCGTTCATCAACCAACTTAATCGAGTCGAGCATGTCGGCATAAGAGCCTCCATCGCGCTTGGTGTAGGTGTAACTCACCTTGTTGACGTTATCGCCACGGGCTTTGAAGTTTTCAAACAGGATAGTTTTAGTCGTAAACTTATGACCTTGGAATGAGTCATCAACCGTATTAACAACGTCTATCGTGTAGGCGCAATCGGCATCATCCACGCTGTCGGTGGTGCCTTGGTGGATCACTTTACCCTCGGCGCTTCGTGCCTTGTTGACATGCCCCAGCGCGATAACGGTTCCACCTTTGCCGACAAATCCCCGCATGGCTTCATTAAATGCTGAGCTGTCGGTTTTGTTCATCAAGTCGCTGAACTTCTTCAACGTATCGAGGATGAGGATCTTACCCGTTGCCTCATCATTCCTTGCCATAGTGTCTAACATGCCTATCAGGTGGGCATTCTTAAAACCGTTGTACCCTGAAGCCAGCATTTTTATCCCGTACTGAGCGCATATCTCCAATTTGGTTGTTAAGCCTCTGAGGGTATCGTCACAGTTCAAATAGTAGATTTGCTCGCCCACAATCCTGTGAGCCTTAACCGAATCAATCAGTAGCTTCAGTGTAAGCAATGTCTTACCGCTGTTCGGTGCTGCAAAAAAAACGGTAATTTGGCCTTCCAGTGCCAGTCTATCCAATACCCAATTATCATTGTTCAACATGGCTTTAATCTCACTTAAATCGGTGATGACATACTGCTCAAGATTAAGCGCCTGCGTCTGAGAACCCGCGACCGGTTGCGGCTTGATGGGCTGAAGTCCACCAAGCTGCCTGCGCCCTTGCGGGTCGGCAAAATCCAGCCCTTTCTTTGGCTTATTCATACGCTCACCTCTGGCATTAAGTAACTGCCATTAACGGCGATAGCGGCTTGCTTTGCGTAGTGCTCACCCGCCCCGCAGGGGTCGTTATCAGCCAGCATAATGATGTTGGCTTGCGGTCTTGAACGCCGGACAATTCGCGCAACCTCCACCAAGCCACCAGCATTAAAGGCACAGATAACTCGGCCTTGTGGCCTGTCCTCGGCTACCGCTGCACAGGTGGCAAAGCCCTCGCCAATGTAAATAGTCGCGGCTGCTTCTATCTGGCTGCAAAGGGGGAACATGCCGCCTTTGATTTGCCCGCCAGTAAGAAAGGTTTTTCTTCCGTCATTAGCGATAAACTGCAAACTGCTGATCCGCGCACCGTTAAACACCGGAATAACCAAGGTGTCCGACTTGAAAGACTGGCGATTAGGTAGCATCACTGGCCTGTTTAGCTGCAAGCAGCCAAACGGCAACACCCCTTTGACTTCTAAGTATTGATTCGCTGCCGTTGCTTCAGTGCAGCAATGGCGGGCTATGTCATAGGCTAACTGTGCAGCCTTCTCGCGGGCTTTCTGCTGCGCCTGCTCGCGTTGTAGCTGTTGCAATGCTGCGCGTTGCTGGTGGCGTTTTACCTGCGCTGAATCCATGCCCTGCCCCATATCAAACCCCACAAGGGGGGCGACCATGCAGGCCGCCTGATAAGGTTTAACGCCAAAGGCATTGCACACCAACGCCAGCCCGTCACCGCTATTTGGCTCACACTGGTTACAAAACCACGTACCGCGCCCGTCTTTGTCATCAAAGCGAAAACGGTCTTTGCCACCACACACAGGGCAAGCCTGGTGTTTGTTGCCATTTACTGAGATACCAAGGCCGTTAAGCACATTGAGCCAGTGGCCGTTAGTGGTAGCAACTAAGGCGGATATTGAATTATTACTCATCGTTAGCGCCCTCCACTGTTTTGATACACAGGTTAATTAATCGGATATGCTCAGTAGTCACGGCCACAAGTTCACTTAGGCTGTACTCAAGATTTATGGTTGTTAAAAGCATCGGTTCCACATCATCAAAAGTTGTGCTACCTTTTGTTTGCTTATCGAAAGTAGCCCCATTTACCTGCCCGGTTTTGGGGTTATTTTTTGTCATTGTCATCGCCCCACCCCGCAAATATCTTAACGGCCTCTGGTGTCATCTTTTCCCAGTCGATGAAATACCGCCTTATGCGATGGTGTGAGATGCCATGCTCATCGGCAACATTGTTTTCATCTCGGTAGCGGTAACGTAACCCAATGCATTCTAAATCCTGCACCCTAGCAGGTAAGGCACATACGCCAATGGCGGCAGCTTCATAGCGGTTAATCGAGCCAAAGCGTTGCATTTGGAAAAAAACTTGTTTGATTTGAATTTCTGTTCTGTTTGCGTGTGTCATATTAAGCCCCCCGACCAGATAAGAAGGCTTGAACATCAGCAACAGGCCACAGCAAGCGGCCAGAAGGCAATTTAATCGGCTTGATACCGTAAAAACTGCCTGTTTTACATAAGCGGGTGCGGATTGTGGATGGTTTGCCGTGTAACGCTTCGGCAAATTGTTCGGTCGTTAAATTGCAATTGTGTAGGTGTAAATTCATGGCTATCTATTCCTATTCAAGAAAACAGGTACAGATTAGCGCCCTAAAAAAAGGATCTCTTAGCGGCGTGATCCTACTTTTTGCTCTCTCTATGCCATCTTTTTATTGAGGGCACACTTGGTGTTTTTTCACTAGGATAGTCGGTACTCCATTTGGCATGGATGTGATCATAAGCCCATTTAGCTGATTTTCCTTCGGCCATTTTTTCTTTGACTAATTTAACAACTCTTTCTTTTTGCTCGTCATTAAATTTATTATTTTTCTCCCTTAACCTCTCGGTTTTCTCATGCCCTCTGTGAATTGCTTTTTCAAACATGGCTAAAAAAACTAATCTTGATTTTGCACTAGCCTTGATTAAAGCCAAAGCTGCACCATGGGCATCTGAATGTTCAACATGATCCCTAGCTTGTATCAGATATTGTATGCCTTCAGCCGCGATATAAAGGTTTGCATTGATTTTTGTTTTAAAATAATTACTTAGTGCGAAATATCGATTGCCATATATTTTAACACGTGACAAATCACTATCGCTCAACATTTCACTAGATAGCATCGCTTCCAATAAAAATTGAGCATCCAAATCATCTTCAATATAACTTTTGATGTAATCGGCTAAAAATTTTATTTCAGATTCAAAGTGGTAATCTAAAGAATATGCTTTACGTTCATACTCTTCTGTTAGCTTCCCCCCTCCTATTTCATCCGCTGAATATTTTCTCGTATGTTTAGATATAAAACTGTCATAAATATCTTTTCTTTTAGCTGTCGAAATTTTGTCTCGTTTAGTTATCAACGCCATATGAGTTACCTAATCAATCGCATTTGACTGCTTGAATTTTTCGGAATATTTATTCCTGCCTGTTCTAAAAACCAGCCTTCTAAACTGACATGCCACTTCCTTAATAGATCTAGTGGCCGTTGCTTATAGTGCTTTTCAGCGGTAGCGCTGGGTTTATGCCCCATAATTTGCGCCACGACACCTACAGGAACCTCCACCCACTCAGAAAGTGTGGAGAAGCTACGCCGCAAGCCGTGGAAGGTTACCCCCTCAATAGCAGCAGCTTTTAACGCTGGTTCAAAACTTTTACGGGGTTCTGTTAACTTGCCAGATTTAGCGGTAGGACTTGAAAAAACCCATTGGTTACGCCGTGGAAGGTTAACAAGTAAAGATTCAACATAGGGTGTCAATGGAATAATACGAAAGCCATCATCTTGACCTTGGCTGGTGGCTTTGTCTCGAATGGTTAAACTCTTCCACTGAAAATCGACATCATCCCATTTAAGACTCATTAACTCATTACGCCGCGCACCAGTTAGTAATAACGTTTGCACATAGGCTGCTATGACAGGGTTTTCAATTTGCCGAACATAGGTAAAGAACGCAGGCAATTGCTCCTTTTGCAAAACATCATGACGGGGCTTTAACTTGGTAACTGTCTTTTTGACGTCTCGCGTTCTCAGGCTATGAACATCCACCAGCCCTAAATATTGCTCCTGCTCAGAACACCAATTTAAGCAAGCAAATAACAAACGATAAGTTTGTGTGGCGACACCGGGACGGGATTGGTTTTCTTTCTCCAGCCAATTTTTAATCTTGGCGGCAGTGAGATCACCAACTTTGACGTCAATTAACGGATTAAGGCATCCAGCCTTGGTAACACGCCCCTTCCCCCTTGCCCAAGGTAAGCCGGGCTGCTGAACAGCTTTTAGATGGTCGTTATAATGTTTATCACCCCAATAACTTTTGTTGGCTGCAAGGTACTCTTCCCACACTTGCCTAAGCGTTACCAATCCCCGCTTTATCTCTTGCTCTTCAGCTACCGCTGCGGCGGCTCTCTCACGTTTTACTTTGGCAGGGCTAACATTCTGACTAGCTGCTACCTGTAGTTTGCCAGCTTCAGCCCTTGCCATATCAATATCGAACGATTCCACTGGGCCAATAACCGTACGCTGAGTTCTTCCGTTCACCCACACTTGAAAAATGTAGGTTTTCTTGCCTGAAGAAAAAGCCCTTATCCCTAACCCCGGCTGCTTTGTGTCCCATAGAAAGGCATCGCGCTTCCCCTCTGGGCATTTAAAATCACTAACACGACCAGCGGTAAAGCTGACTTTATTACTAATAGCTTTGGTGGTGGTAGACTTAACGTTAGCCATCTGAACCCCCTTCGGTTCTTATGGACGCCCTTCTGGTGTTGCCGCATCAGAAGGGCTTTTCATTTTTGCGGATCGGCTGCGGATCGGTTTACAGCCAATATACGCCAAAACAAAACAACACTCCATAGTAAAAGGAAAACGCTCAAACCATTGTTTTAAATGGCCTTAAAAATATTAATCAAAACAAAGCAACGTGATTATTTGACTTCTCATAATCGTTAGGTCCCCAGTTCGAGTCTGGGAGGGGCCACCACTTTTTCGAAGGCTTAGCTAACTCAATTTAGCTAAGCCTTTGTTGTTTCTGGGATATAGCCTTTATCACTATCCTTTCCCCTCTCTTCCCATCGATAAATGCCTTATAGTTGACTACTCGTCACCAACTGTAAAACCGAATATGGATATTCTCGATAAGTACGAACTAAAAGAGTGGTGGAACACAGCACTAACGCCTGCTCAACGTGACCAAATCTCACGCGACTATCAGCCAATGGGTTACCCGTCTGGCGAGCGTTATCTCTATGCAAAGCTGGTAGGCAAATCGTATTGTGAAACAGATAAGTGCTGTTTTCTGGATGTGTTGGCGTGTGTAGCTAAAGATGATGCTAAAAACATCATTAGGGACAAAACCGAGCAAGCAGTTAAAGAGGCTCTTAGCCAGCCAAGGAAAAATTACAAAGGCATTCATTTAGCACTAACAGTGCTTAATTAAACATCACTACCGCCTTCGACAGAATCCAGCGCACTACAACAAAGCAAAAGAGCTTTGTTTGCTACAAATATCCATTTCACGCCAAGCTGCGAGTGCTTTCAAAAAGCCGCCTAAACCACATGGCATGAACATGAAGAAATTTGAGGAACTGTTAGGCCATACACCTGTTGGCTCCGTTACACTGTAGCCCTGCTTCGTTACTAGCTACGCAGCTTCTAATTTGAACTCTGTACTGAATGTCGGTCTTGTGTTCTTCATTTCTACCACCTTTTTCCGGAAGTGAGTCTATCACTTCGTCTATTCAGGTGGCCAAATTCACTATGCCACTATATAGCTTTGGCTGACAGGCTTGGAAATGTGGCTGAAGCATCCCGGCTTAGTGGTGTCTCCCGCGATACGATTTACCGCCATCGTAAACTGATAAAACAAGGTGGAATCGAATCGTTAAAACGACAGGAAACGCCAGATCTTCATCACAAAAATCGTACCGACAGAGCCATTGAGGAAGTCGTAATCGAATTTTCCCTGGCTAACCCACACATGGGACAATCCAAGGTATCACGGCTGCTCAAATCCGAAAGAAACATCGACATACACGCTAGCGGCGTTCGCAACATCTGGCTGAGGGAAAACATGAATACTACTGAGTTACGGCTGGCAAAGCTTGCCGAAGCGCGGCAACATTGATAGTGTGATTACGTCAAAATCGCTTGGTACTTATACCGTCAGTATCCCTTGGTAATCACACTAATACACCTAAGCTATGTCTATCACTGCGCGACAAAGATCAATTTACTGGTATCAAAACCGCGTTCGGCCGACATCTGAATAAATTTGTCCATTACCTCAGGTTCAACAACCGCCGTTCGCGACAGCAACCACAGGTAATCGGTATCTGGCCCGGAAACGAAGGCATAACTGTAGTTTTCTCTATCCAATTCAAAGACCACATAAGAGCCGTAAAAGGGACCGAAAAATGAAACTTTCAGATAAGCGTCGGTATCACTGTTAACAAAGTACGCCTTGCCTTCAGCCTCTTTCCACTCGCCGTCAGCCTCTGAGTAGCCCCGGTTGAGCACAGAAACGCCACCATCACTTCTCATCTTGTACTCGGCCGTAACCTGCGTGAGGCCTCGCTCAAATGAATGGTCGAGGCGAGCTACCTCATACCACTTGCCCAAATAGTTGTTCAGTTCAAACCCTGATACAGGTTTGACCGAATCTGGCATACCCAAGCAACCACTGAGCAAAGCCGCAAACACAACCAATAAAACTCTTCTCATAATGCCTTCCATTTACTCATAGTTCTGTCAGCTTTAATCATTCAACTCCTGCGTACTCAGAAAGAAATCAACTTCACAGGGTGCCATAGAATGATCATAGTAAGGTTGAATGATGACTCCATCTGCGGTGAGTCGCCATTTCACCATCGCCCAGTTGTCCCGGGATTCGAAGTACTCACATTCAGCTTGTAGCTCATTGTTATTCGCATATTTCTCTTTCAACAACGAGTAATAGTCCAACTTGGGGAAGCGTTCCGTTAGGTCATGCAACTGCGCCAGTTTGCTGAGATCAAAATTCAACATCTGCTCACCATACTCAGGATGCGGCCCACCACAAGAAATCTGGTACTGAATAACGACACTAAAATACTCATCAGAGACCAGGCTTATTTGAGGTTCGTATGATGCCTCTTCACATTGCAGAAAATTCGAGACGTAATCCCGGTGCAATTTTGCCAGCAGCGGATTTAAAAATGCTTGCTGGGCTTGAGTAAACCCTTTGCCGAGCCGGTAAAAAGCAAAGTTGCTGTGATCTTCTTTGATTAGCTCAATGGTTTGCTTAGCAAACTGTTTTTCCCCGACCAGGGTAAACTTCATATGCTCAGCCCGATAATCGGCAAGGCTTTGCTCAACCGGCGTCAGATGCACAGGCAAAACCCTTTGTTTATTCTGCCAGGTGCCTTGCAGGTTTCCCCCTACCAAGCGAAGCTCGAACAGTTCCAGCTTCTGCTCTTTCGAACTGTAACGCTGATAAAAGGTATACCCCTCCCGCTCCAGAGGGATCTCCTTCAAGTAACGGGTATACATATAAGTGCTCACGGCATCATCCTGGATGCTAAGCATAATGGAATACTTGCCCAAGGTGCCTTTGTAGGTTTGCGCCTGTATCGGCATGACCAAGCCAAAGCAAACGACAATCCCGATGATGACTCTTTTAAGCATTAATAATTTACCTAATCCAAAGCTGTTAAATTAAATTCAGGAGAGCCGTTTCCCTCTGTAGTGCAAACGAGGAAGCCGGTTGCAAGCTCATGGTAAGCGCATACTAACAGGCACCAAAAACCAATAAGCATCCATGCCGCAGCTTATTAGGCTGTTTGAATATAGATCAAGTTGGAGTGTCTACTTCATCCCAATCACTATTCTCAAAGCCGATTAGCCAATTGAGGGCATAATGGCGCTCAAGCACAACTCCTCGGTCGATATCTGGGGAAATATCTGCCCCGTCAATGCTGGCCTGACGGCATAACCAATGAAGCCGATAATGCAGGTCCAAACAGTCCAGCACTTCATCGACCACCCGTAACTCAACCCTGTCTTCCCAGGAGCGGGAATCGAGCATCAGCCTGGCAATTTCAGGCACGTCACAAATGGAATCTGGAAATGGCAGTTCAGGCAAAATACCCAATACCCATAGCAATAGCGCCGCAGCCTCATATCGCCAAACAAACTGCACTACCAGGCTTTCATCAGGGTTATCATCAAGGTGTTCAGCCTTTAAAAACGCCTCTTCTGCGGGACTTAGAGCCACAAAGCCACTTGGAATACGTTCCTTCAGCGTCTCTATATCGAGCGGGTCTCCCGTTGCGATAGACTCAGCTCGGACGGCGACAACAAATAGTGACATTGCACGAAGGACAATCTCGCTAACAGGCCTAAGGCTTATTTCATGCTCACAAGGTATAGGAGGAGTTGGAGGAACATTTAAATGCCTTGCTTTAAGCAGAGCTTCTGTTTGATGCTTGCGGCTATAGCTTGCGTCCAGGAATGGAATGAATGCCGAGTCATCGGCCTGACGTCCATCAGGGTAAAATAGGACATGGCCGTTTGGATCTCGGACAGTTCCATCAGGGAGGAATAAGATCGAATTGGACTCCAATGCCCACCTAGACAAATCGTCCAAATGAGCCTCTTCCAGATCGAAGCTAAACTGATGATTTACCCTCTGTATATGACGCAGAAGATGATATTTTATTTTAGTCATCTCACTACCTCCTCTTTCGAGGATATAGCTGTGAAACCCGTTAAGGTGGTTTGTCAATTCTGGGTCACTTAAACCACGCCTGTTATTCAACACATGTGGAAAAGAGATATCTATAGGATTAAGGTGCGTGGAATACGCGTTTACTAAAATACTCATTTAAACTCCATTTCAATCTAAGTCATTACCGGGTGCAACCAGTCACCATATGAAAATATCGCCTAAAGTTTCGGAGAGATTATCACTCCAGGCTTGCTTAATATAACCCTATAAATTTAAAACAATTTTTCAAGTGACAATTATGCCTGAGTCAATCTTGATTCTTTATTTTTGATTAGCGCAGTCAAATGCATGACTAAAAAGCCACCGGCCATATTGTATACATCCAAAATAATCTCAGCCTTGATTTAACTCTGATGTCATTCGAACCTTATTGGGTTTCCAAGCATAAAATCCACCTCTTACAATCCACTCTACCTCCATGCAGAAGTTGAAATCCAGAGGAAGTTAAACCCAAATGACGCTGCCGACCTTATAGAAAAGTTATTCGCCAGCAGCATAAGCTGCATTTCCACATAATCGAAAGGGCTGATACCTTCACCATGAGCGCAAGGCTGTTTTGTCGACATGTCGTTTTTTAGAAATTAATCCATCTCATTTAATTCATAACTCTTACTAACAACTAACACCAGAAAAGCCAAAACACTCACCCAAAAGCCAATAAACCCAAAAGTTTCATTACTGTTAACCAGTGGATACCAACTTGCTCGATTCTAAGGCTGCCCTACATTAGATAGGACAAACCAGAGTTGAACGCCTCGCCAATTAAGCGCATTCTAATATTGGTGTTTTTTTCGAACTAATCCATATAAGAAGCTACCGCAACCGCGCCAAAATAAAGCTCCAACATAAAGTATAAAAGCATCAATTTTGAGCGCCCTTTCTTTAATAGCATTATGAGCATCAGCAAGGTGACTATGATGTATGCAACGGCAACTAACATTCTATCCCTGTATGTCTGTAAAAATTGATAACAAACTATCTTAACGTCTACTCTACTTTCCCAATAAACAATTTCAATTCCCTTAAGTTCATAACCTTGTCAATAGTAGCTGCCTAAGTTGTTAATACACATAATATCAGAGCTTACTGTATGGCTTGGTTAAACTCGGTTACTACCCCGAGCAGGAATATGCTAACTTCTAATTAATAATCAAGAATCAGACCACTAAAGCATGCCACTCCATCAACATAACCAGTATATTGCGAGATTAATCGTAAACCTTAACTAGCCAAAAAATGAACATCAGCGTGCCTTTAGTAGTAATTTCTGAGTCTCCAGTTATTTGGCAAAGAAGAGCTCCATCTTGATCGATTTCTATATGTTTTTTGCCTCGATAGTCAGGCTTAGCAAGTTACCACCTTTGGCTTCAACATAACCACCATCCAGGTAGTAGCAGAACAATTCTGATTCGCGCATTAGATCAATAAAAACTGGATTACCATTATCAGTTCCGATAGTAATGCAAGAGCTGCACTGCTCAATGGTTAAAGGAGAGCTGCCGGAAACTTCTAATTGAGTTTTGATGAAAGCATAAAGCTGGTTAAAGGTGTTGACAGTGTTTTTATCTATCGTGACTTCATCAGCAAGCTCACTCTCCGGGAACAAATAGAATTCACTCCCTCTGTAATAGACCACTTCAGCTGTATCAATACTACTGAGCCATTCCGTATAATAACTTGGCAATATCACAAGCACTCCCTATAAAAATAACAGTTACACAATTCTAGCAAACGGTTGTACCGAACAAATACCTTAAAGCAATTAGCGAACAGGGGTATTAGGCAAAGTTAAAACAGTGTTTTTTAAAAAAGAATACCACAGTCACTTTTCATGTATTTAACCTGCTTTCTGGCGAAACTTGATCATTTACCAATTCAACAAGAGACTTGGCAACAAATTTGGCCTCATCCCAACCTAAGTCGCCACAATTAGCGATGTAATAGCCAGAAATTCTTTCCTGTTCAATTTTTGCCACGCAAATATTACCATTCCCATCCATGCAAACAGGTATTGATTTAGGCATATACTTCTTTAACTCGTATATATCCTCACCTAGTATTTCTATGATTGAGAAAAATTGCAGCTCTTTAAAACCAAAAAAGATGTCCGCCCCATTACTTTTCTGCCACCAATCATAAAATTCACATGGTAAGCTAACACCAAAAGCCTCTTCAAGCTCTCTAATCGATTCTCTACTTACGCCAGGTGGTTTGTTTACGTATTCCATACCTTCCTCTATGCATAATACCGACAACAGCCAATCGTAACGAGCTTCAGCCCAGAATGGGCAATAATAATTAGCCTATTATTTTTTACATATTTCATCAATTTATTCCAGAACCAAGCCTAGGGAAGAGTTTTGTTCATTTTGTTTGAGTTTTCCTGCCAATTCTTTCTGAAGCTTTAGCCGCTCATCTTTTTTACAACGCAAATGCCAGACATCAGCCTTTAATGGTGCCCCTATTATTTTTGACTCTAGCAAGTTTGAAAGCTTAAAATTCCGGAGCAGAATCAGCGCGCCTATTTGTGAAATACTGAAATCTACCATTTGGCCTCTTTAACAAAAATCAAGCTCCCTATTATAGAACAACAAGTTAATCTTCTTTCGGTCTGCATCCAAGCACCGCTAGGTAACTTAAGCACACTGAGATAAAAAGAACCTGGCATTGCAGATGTTTGATTAGACTTAACCTATTTAAGCATAACCGGAGCCTAACTACCACGTTATTAATGCTGAGAACCAACGTTTTTTCTTTTTACTAGCCTATGTATATAGGTTTACTTTGCCTATGTATACCTAGCTCGTAAAAGCTCCCCCCAACAAAACAGGATTCTTGTGACTCAATATAGCTTTTAACATTTTCAATTTTTAAATAACCAAAATCACTAGATTGAATCTCAGCTCTCCACCACCTACCAGATTTTGTATAGTGTGGTTCTTCAATTAGATAATTGGCCCAGACAGAACCACAAATTTTGCACGTCTGTAACCTAGCTTGTCCTTGGTTGTTTTTACCCAATTCAATTATCTCATAATCTAAATAGCTAAATGGTGGAGTTTTGCACTTACATTGAAACATTAGGCTTTCCTATAAGCATCAGGGCGGGATCCCACTTTAAATTGAACTTTTACGGTTGGTCATGATCTGATCTGCCTTGCCCTTAATCCACAGATGACCATGACCCTTTTGAAACAACTAGAACAGATTACCGATCCCCGTAAGGACATCAATCTAAAGCATAATTTAGTGGATGTGGTGTTCCTGACACTCAGTGCTATCCTCAGCGGTGCGACTGGGTGGAAGTCCATTCAGGAATTCGGAGAAGAACAGCTAGATTGGCTCCGTCTGTACCGAAAATTTGAAAATGGCATCCCTAAAAGGCATTGTATCAGTAATATAATCAAAGCATTGGACAGCGAACTGCTCCTTCAAGCCATATTTGGC
Source organism: Shewanella sp. BJSY2023SW005 (assembly GCF_047314585.1). Classification (NCBI taxonomy): domain Bacteria; kingdom Pseudomonadati; phylum Pseudomonadota; class Gammaproteobacteria; order Alteromonadales; family Shewanellaceae; genus Shewanella; species Shewanella sp. BJSY2023SW005. The sequence continues at coordinate 856 of NZ_JBKORJ010000046.1, read as the reverse complement.
TGGATCAATGAGCAACGGCAAACGGAAGGGAAAACCGTTATCGCGCTGGATGGAAAAACCCTGCGCGGGGCGTGGAGTGAGGATGCTAAGAATGCACTCCATGTTGTCAGCGCATTTGATGTCGGCAACGGCATTACACTTTACCAAGACAGTTCACATTCTAAAGGGAAAGAAGCTGAAGTCGCCCGCAACATGATTGATGCTATGGCACTGGATAATGCCGTTCTGACGCTGGATGCACTGCATTGTCAGGTGTCTACCATGAACAAAATTAAACAGGGGAACGGTGATTTCATTATTCAGCTCAAGTCGAACCAGCCGGGATTATTTGAAGCAGTCAAAACCAGCTTCAGTAAAGCGTATGAGCAGCCAGAACTGGCTATATTTGAGCAGTTCAACATGGGTCATGGCCGCAGGGAGCGCCGAACAGTCATGCAGATAGAAGCAGAATTATCAGCGGAACTTAAGAAAAAGTGGCCGCACATCACCTCATTTATCGAAGTTGCCAGTGAACGGACAGTCGATGGAATAACATCATGTTCTTCACGCTGGTATGTCAGTTCCTTACCGCTCAATGCCGAAGAGGCCGCGAGGACTATTCGAGAGCATTGGGGGGTAGAAAATCAGCTCCATTGGGTGCTGGATGTGGTCTTCCGCGAAGATGCGCTGAAGGTAACGGATCCTGATGGCGCAAAGCATCTCGCCCTATTTAACCGAGCGGCTCTGAGTGCGATAAGGCAGCACCAAGGCAAAAAAGACAGTCTGGCAGGTAAGCGCCGCCGTGCTGGTTGGAGTCCTACATTTCGCTCAGAGTTGTTATTTGGTTAAGATATAAGCAAAGTGGAATCCCGCCCTG